>CAYNMQ010000001.1:0-41150 GCA_964398245.1 uncultured Spirochaetales bacterium
GCCGAAGGTCCGAGGCGACGCGCAGGGCGGCGGCAGTGGTCGGCGTCTGGCCTGAGACGACCGGTTTGGCGGGCGATGTGAGGTCGACGGTGATAGTGAATGATCCGCTTTCTGACCAGTTGCCGGCGAGGTCGCGGGCCTGTACGAAGAGGGTGTGGTTGCCCTCATCAAGCGGCGTGTCGGGCGTGTAGGAGGTGTCGGAGGTCGTCGTCCAGTTGGTTCCGTCGAAACTCCAGCGGTACTTGTCGGCTTCAGCGACCGGTTCCCAAGTCCATGTCGGGGTGGTGTCGTTCGTCGGAGTATTGCCCGTCACGACCGGCGCCTCAGGGGCGATGGTGTCGATCGTGATAGTGAACGATCCGCTTTCCGACCAGTTGCCTGCCGCGTCGCGCGCTTGCACGAAGAGGGTGTGGTCACCTTCGCCGATCGGTGAATCGGGGGTATAGGCGGTATCGGCAGTCGTCGTCCAATTCGTCTCGTCGAAGCTCCAGCGATACTCGACCGCGTCTCCGACCGCGTTCCAGGTCCATGTCGGGGTGGTGTCAGTGGTCGGGGTATCACCCGAAACGACCGGTGCTACCGGGGCAGTGGCATCGACCGCCCAGTGGAAAGCGATGACGGTGCTTTCGTTGCCGAAGGCGTCGTGCGCCTGCGCCTCAAGAGTGTGGTCGCCGTCGCCAAGATTGGTGAATGCGAAGACGGTGTCGTTCGTGTAGTCAGACCAGCCGCCGTCGTCGAGGTTGACGCGGAAGGAGCAATTACTTTCGCTGCAGGCGAGCGTGAAGGAGGCGTTACGGCTGTTGACGAGACCGCCTTCCACGGTCGGTGTCTGGGAGAAGGAAACGATCGGTGCTACCGAGTCCACATCCACCGTGATCTGAGAGGAGTGTTCTTCTCCGGCATTGGTCACCGATGCAAAAAGGGACACCTCTCCCTCAGGCAGCGTCACGAGGTCGAAGGTGGCGAGGCCGCCGGCCTCGATCGGGGTGGTCATCGTCTCGCCGTCGTTCACGGTAAGGGAGACCTCGGTCGTATCGGAGGCGAGGTTGTTCGTCCGGACGATGACGGCGCACTGGAGCCCCGCCGCTTCCCCGTCGGTGTCGTCGGCGTTGGAAAGCTGCATATGCATCGTCGGAACGCGGCCGCAGATCGTCTGGAAGGCGATCGTCGGCTCGTTCACATACACCGTTATCGGTATCGTGACGCTCGTCTCATTGCCGACGGCGTCGCGCGCCGTGATGGTGAGTTCCGCCGCCTCGTCGGTCTGGAGGAAGGTGATGTCCTCGATGGTGAATTCGCCAAGACCGGAGAATTCGCCGCGGAGGAGATCGTCATAGTACACGCCGACATCTATCGTGTCGGAAAGAGCGTCGCCGGTGGTGCCGGCCACTTCGATCTGAAGCCCATCGAGCGTCTCGTTGGTGTCGTCGGTCGGGAAGAATACCGCGTTCGCAAGCGGGGAGGTCACCTCGATCGTCGGCGGGGTGAGGTCGACGAAAAGACCGGTGACCGTCGCCTGACCGGTCGCCGAGGTGTCGTCGTCCTTCATCACGACGATGAGGGTGTGCGTATCCTCCTTGTCGGCGCTCTCGGGCAGGGTGATCTGCCGTTCGAGCGTCGCGCCACCGAGCGAGGTAGTGATGGTGGGGGTGTCGGTCCCCGGCGTGCGATCCACATAGATCTCGACCGTCGAACCGGTTGAGCAAGTGGCGATGTCGCCTATCACGAGCGTCTTCTGGAGACCGCTCACGGAGTCCTCGTCGTCGGCGATCCCGAAGCGCTGGTTGTTCTTGAGGTTGAGCGTGAAGGTGCACTGGTTCGCCGTCACGGCGTCGAAGGTGAGCGTGTCCTCGAACGCGCCGGCCTTCACCCGCATGACGATGTCCGTGCGGATCGGCACCGTCACCGACGGGAACGAGGCGATGTCGCTCTGGATCGTCGCTTCGCCCACGAGCGCCGGCGTTTCGGTGTCTATGTAGAGCTGGACCAGCGTTCCGTCGGGATGGCCGGTCGTCACCGCCTCCATCTTCACCTGGAAGCCGCCGGTGTCCTTGTCGAGGTCGTCGTTGTCGTCGAGTGAGGCCCCTACTAGCACCATCCGGGTCGTGCCGCCTTTGTAGTAGCGGATCACGAGGCTCTGGGCCAACGCGGAATCGACCGTCACGGATACGGTGGTGGGGAATTGAGGATGGTCGGCGAGGTATGCGGTGAGAGTGTAACTGCCTTCTTCAGGGAAAGGGACGCCGAGGAACTGCGCGCGGCCGCTCACGAGAATGCCGGTATAGGAAATGCTCTTCGCGGTGCTCCGGGGGGTCAGAGTATCGTCGTCGGTCGCCTCTCCGGCAGGGTAGGTCACCGTAAGGGTAAGGGGCGCGCCATCACGCAGAGTGCCACTCGTCGCGGTCGCCGTCACCACGACGGGGAGTTGGATCGTCGCGTCGCTTTTGTCGGCATCGTCGGCGACGGTGAATCGCTGTCCCTCGGTGATATCGGGGAAGGAAAGGGTTACCTCCAACTTATGGCACTGATCGTCCTCTCCGCAGGTATAGCCTGCCGCGCAATCGGTGTCGGCGGTGCATTTGTCTTTTGTCGCGCAGGATGCGACAAGAAGAGCCATAACGGCAAGCAGCGCCGCAAGCGAAATCGCTCGTTTCATACGAAGTCCCCCTCGGCTGTTTTTCAACGAAAACAAGATATCATACTAGCCCTAAGGCTTCGGACTGTCAACAATTTGTTCGAGCACCTGCCGCTCGACGAGCGAACGGATGATCTCGCAGGTATCGGCCTCGATGGTCGCGCGCTCGACCCCCTCTCCCTTGAACTGTTCGTACAACGCCGCGGTTATCTCGGCGACGGTGCGGTTCCCGTCGAGAAGGTCCCAGATCATGCCGGCGGTCTGGTTTATCGAAACGATCTTCTCGGCGAGCGGCGAGACGATGGTGACGGTGCCGTCCTTCATCTTGCGCCACGCGATCTCGTCGCGTATGCGGAACCGTTGATCGAGCATACCTTTCTCCTTACTGGTGAAAAGATGAACGCATTGTAGCGGGGAAGGAAGGTTTTTGCAACTGTTCTTTTCTTCGCTATACTGGCGGAAAGGCGATGGAGGTGCCCCATGATAACGAAAGGGCTGTTGCTCAAACTGTACGATGCCGCTTCGATGCAGCGCTGGAACGACCGCCTGCGGCCGGTGGCGCTCGTGGAACTCGACAAGCAGGCTCACAAGTTCATCACGGCGGTCCACTTCGCCAAGTTCGAGCAGGTACGACGCTCGGTGGACATGCTCGCCCTCGTCGAGGGGGCTTTCTTCGAGATGCTCCAGCGGACGGTGCTCACCGACATCAAGCCGCCGGTCTTCCATCGCATCCGTGAGGATCGCGACCGCTACCGGCGGCTCAACGAGTGGATATACGGTCAGTTGGAGAAGTATCTGGTGCCGCTCGGCGACGACATGGCCGCGCGGTTCAAAGCCTACTTCAGCGATCCGGAGGAAACGGTCGAGCGGCGTATCCTCGCGGCGGCGCACCTCTTCGCGACGCGGTGGGAGTTCGGCCTCATCGAGCGGCTCGACATCGGCTACTTCGATGTCGAGGACATCCGCCGGTCGCTCGACGAGCGGCTCGCCGCCTACGGTGACCTTGCCGGCATGGCGGAGATAGCGAAGCACGGCGGCAACAACCATGACCGTCACTTCCTCGACCTTTGCGGGCAGTTGCGCTTCCAGTACCGCTGGTCGAACCTCCACATGATGCCGCGCGTTTCGGTGCTCGGGCACATGCTGCTCGTCGCGCTCGTCTCCTATCTCCACTCGCGGGAAATGAATGCCTGCCCGAAACGGATCCTCAACAACTTCCTCACCGGTCTTTACCACGATCTTCCCGAGGTGCTCACCCGCGACATCATCTCGCCGGTGAAGCGCTCGGTCGAGGGGCTCGCCGACCTCATCAAGGAGTACGAAAAGGAACAGATGGAGCGCGAGGTCTATAGTCTCCTGCCCGACGCGTGGCGCGATGAGTTCCGCCGCTGGACCGAAGACGAGTTCTCCGACACGGTGTTCGTTGATGGGAAGTTCGTTGCGACGACGCCCGAAGAGATCTCGGCAAAGTACAATGACGACCGGTTCGATCCGCGCGACGGGACGCTCGTCAAGGCGGCCGACGAACTGTGCGCCTTCATCGAGGCCTCGACCGCGATAAAGAACGGCAGTCACGCCGACGACTTCTACAAGGTGAAGGTCCTCCTGCGCGAAAAGTACGGAACCCGCACCATCGCCGGTATCAACTTCGGCCGCATCTACGCCGATTTCGAGTAGGCTTCCCTCTCCTTGACAACGCCCTTTCTTCGGGCTACCGTCCTTCTGAGGAGTCATTATCGTTCACTCAAGGGAGATCATACCATGACGGCGATCGAGAAGATTTCTCTCGACTGGTCGAAACTCGGTTTCGGCTACCAGAAGATCGACAAGCGGTTCATCGCCCATGGGAAAGCGGGCGCTGGGGAGGCGGGAACGCTCACCGAGGACAACTTCCTGCACATCCTTGAAGGAGCCTGTTCACTCCACTTCGGCCAACAGTGCTTCGAGGGGCTCAAGGCATTCACGACGAAAGACGGACGGGTGGTGCTCTTCCGTCCCGACGAGAACGCCAAGCGGATGCGGCGTTCGGCCGAGGCGCTCCTCATGGCGCCGGTTCCCGAGGAGATGTTCATCCGCGCCTGTGAGGAGGTGGTGCGCGCCAATCTCCGCTGGGTGCCGCCCTACGGCTACGGCGCCTCGTTCTACCTGCGTCCGTTCCTTATCGGGGTCGGCGAGAACCTCGGCGTGAAGCCGGCGCCCGAGTATCTCTTCGTGGTCTTCGGCTCGCCGGTCGGTCCCTACTTCAAGGGCGGTCTCCAGCCGGTTAGGTTCATCACCTCCGACTACGACCGCGCGGCGCCCAACGGCACCGGTTCGGTCAAGGTCGGCGGCAACTATGCGGCCTCGCTTCGCGCCCACGAGATGGCGGTGAAAGCAGGCTTCGCCGACTGCATCTACCTCGATCCGGCGACCCACACGAACATCGAGGAGGTCGGCGCGGCGAACTTCTTCGGCATCACCAAGGACAACCGCTTCGTCACGCCGAAGTCGAACTCCATACTTCCCTCCATCACCAAGAACTCGCTCATGTACCTCGCCGAGCACTATCTCAACATGAAGGTCGAGGAGCGCCCGATACCGGTCGACAGCCTCGGCGAGTTCGTCGAGGCGGGCGCCTGCGGCACCGCCGCGGTCATCACCCCGATCGGCGAGATCGTGCACAAAGGGAAGTCCTACACCTTCTACGCCGGCGGCAAAGAGGTCGGCCCCGTCTCGCGCAAACTCTACGACCTCCTCACCGGCATCCAGACCGGCGCCGTCGAGGGGCCGAAAGGGTGGGTGCACGAGGTGAAGTGAGGCCTTTTGCGTCCACTGCCGCTTGACAGGCAGAGGGGGCGGCAATATAGTGTCCTCATGCTCAGGAAAGTGGTCCGCAGATACAAACTCGGTACGGTTGACGAACAGAAGAACGATCTTCTGTACTGGCTTTCCAGATCTCCCGAAGAGAGAGTAGCCGCCGTTGATCTCCTGCGAGCGCAATATGCCGACATTACAAAAGGAATTCAAAGAACTGTTCGCATCGTTAAACGCCCGACGCGTTGAGTACCTCGTCGTCGGCGCCTATGCGATGGCGTTTCACGGGATACCGCGGTTCACCGGCGATCTCGATGTGTTCGTGCGTCCTACCCCGCAGAATGCCAAACGGCTCCTTGCGGCACTCGAGGATTTTGGTTTCGGTTCTCTCGGACTGACGGCAGACGATTTTTCTCAGCCGGATCGGGTAGTGCAACTGGGTGTGGCGCCGATTCGCATAGACCTTCTTACCTCGTTGAGCGGAGTCTCATGGGAAGAGGCCGTTTCGCACAAGCGTCGGGTGCTCTACGGCGGGATATCGGTTCCGGTTATCGGTATCCAAGAGATGATTGCGAACAAACGCGCGGTGGGACGCACCAAGGACCTCGCCGACATAGAACTACTCGAAGTAGCCGCGAAGAAACGGTGCGGGAAGAAGTAATCTTATTTCTCGCTGAACAGTTCGACCTGAAAGACCGATAGTTCCGAGGACTTGTCCTTGTAGCAGGTCCACGGAAGACCCGCCTTCTGGGAGCAGAGTTCGCCAAGGAAGGTGTCGAGGTCCCAGCCGGTTTCTTCGGCGACCTGCGGCAGAAAAACGCCGCCACGGTTCCCATTCCGGACGATGACGCCGTCGCGCTTGAGAACTATCTTGCGGTAGTCGTCTATCCTCTGCGGCGGGGTGAGGATGGATATCTCGATGGTGATGTCCTTCATCTCCTCCTTGCGCACCGGCCGGAAACGCGGGTCGTAGAAGGCGGCAGCGTGAGCGCGATCGGCAACCGCCTGATAGAGCGGCATGACCGCCTCGAGGTGGCCGATGCACCCGCGCAGGTCGCCGTTCTTCTTGAGCGTGACGAACACGGCGCGCGGCGCGGTGAGTATCCCGTCGGCCGGTTTTGGCGGCTCATACTGTTTGCCGGTCGCGAGGGTGTATTCGATGCTCTTGCGGGCAAGTTCGAGCAGATACTTCCGCTCCGCCTCGTTCGTTTGCGGCTTGGCGGCCGACGATTCCTTCGCCGGCGTTCCCGCCTTTTTTTCGAAGATGATGGCGCCGTAGCCGACCACCCCGCCGGGGCGCGACTCCTGCACCACATCGCCCGAGTTCTCCGCCTTGACGAGGGTGCCTTTCCTCACCCCGTAGTGTGCGAGCATCCGGCTCGCGATGTGCACGGCGTAGAAGCCGCACGCCTCGCAGACGCCGGAGAATATCTTTTTGCGCAGTTCGTCCCAGCGGCATTCGCTCATGAGCCGGAGCGTTTCGCCGTCCATCTTCCGCGCCGTCTCGTAGTCGTGATAGTGCGACAGATCGGTGCTCACGACGATAAGCACTTTCTTTTTGGCCGCCTCGATCGCCGCGATGAGTTCCTTCGCGAAAAGGTCGAGCGTGGCGAGATCGTTTGTCGCGGTGAGCACTGGCACGAGCGAGAAGTTCCTGAGTTTTTTCTGCAAAAACGGCAGTTCCGCTTCGATACTGTGTTCCGGCGCATGGATCTCAGCCGACTGGATGAAACGCTTGTCGGCCTTGGTGAGCCGGTCGGTCATCGCGCGGTCGATCGGGATGAGACCGAGCGGCGTCTTGAACTGGTCGGCGGGCGAGAGCGCCACGACACCCGACTGGAACGAATGGCTCGTGCCGATGACGACGACCGTGTCGAACTGGTTCGGCTTGAGACCAGCGAAGGCGTGCGCCGCGGTGCGCCCCGAGTAGGCGTAGCCGGCGTGCGGCGCGATGATGACGAACGGCTCGAGCGTATGGACCGGGTTATCCTTCGGCACCTGTGCGAAGAGCCGCTCCACTTCGGCGTCGAGCGCCTTCGGATCGGCTGGATACCACTGCCCGGCGCGCGCCGGTTCGCGGGTGGCGGCGACAAGGAGACCGACGGAAAGAAACGCGATCACGACCAGAAACGACCGCATGGATCACCCCCGTGAAGAACGGTGCTTCTAATTGGTCCTCGTGAATTCGGCGCGGCGGTTCTTCGACCACGCCTCCTCGTTATGACCGGGCGCGACCGGCCGCTCTTCCCCGTAGGAGACGATGCGAAGCCGTTTGGCGTCTATGCCGCGCTTGAGCAGTTCGTCGTGAACCGCCTGCGCGCGCCGTTCGCCGAGCGAGAGGTTGTAGTCCACGCTCCCGCGCTCGTCGGCGTGACCCTCGATGCGTATCGCCGCCTCGGGGAAGTTCGTCATCCACTCGGCCATGGTCTTCACGAGCGGCAGATCCTCGAGTCGTATCGTCGCCTCGTTGAATTCGAAGTGTATCACCGGGAAGCGCATGTTCGGGTCCTTCGGATCGTAGGTGATCGTCTCTTCGGTGAAGCCCGCGCTTTCCGTACCGGCGGTTCTTTCTTCCTTTTTCTTCGCTTGCGGGTTGCACTCGTCGGGGTGGGTGCGGACATACTCGGCGATCTCGTCGGCCTTCTTCTTGGCGGCGAGGAAGAGATCCTTCGCCTTGTCGTACTGCTTGGCGTTGACCGCCTCGCGCGCCTTGTTGAGCAGTTCCTCGGCGGCGAGGTAGTTCTCGCGGTCGCAGTCCTTTCCCGAGAGGGCGTCGCGGAAGGCCTTCTCGGCGAGCATCCGCTCCTCTTCGGGCGGCTTCATGCGGCATGCGGGAGTAGCGAGGATCGCCGCGAGGAGCGTGAGGGATATGATGAGCGTCGTGTTCTTCATGGCGGTCCCTCCTTATTGTACCAAGGTTACTTCGGGCGACCATGCCGGCGTGATCGCTTCGCCGGGACCGCTGTAGATCTGCGTCTGCCGGTCGCCGGAGAGGTTGGTCACCCACAGGGCGTTCTTCCCGGCGCGGTCCGATGAGAAGAGAATGAGTTTGCCGTCGGGCGAGAAACAGGGGTTCTCGTTCTTGCCCTGCTTCTGGGTGATGCGGCTGATGGTGCGCGTCTGAAGGTCGAAGAGGAACAGGTCGAACATGTAGAACTCGTCACGGCCGGTGAAGACGATATAGCGTCCGTCGGGGCTGTAGTCGGGGTCCTGATTGTAGCGTCCCTGATCGGTGAGCCGCTCGACGCGTCCCGGGTCGTCAACGAAGAGCCGGTAGATGTGCGGATCGCCGGAGCGGTTCGAGACGAACGCGATCGCCTTGCCGTCGGGGCTGAAGCTCGGCGCGGTGTCTATCGCGAGGTTGCTCGTGAGCCGCGTGAGCGCCTTCGTCGCGAGGTTCATGAGGTAGATCTCGGCGTTGCCGTCCTTCGAGAGCCGCAGCGCGATGCTCTTGCCGTCGGGCGAGGCGGAGGCGGAGGTGTTGAGCCCCGGATGATCGGAGACGAGCGTCGCCTTCTGCGTCTTGAGGTCGTAGGCGTAGAGGTAGGGCTCGCCGGTCGTGTAGGCGGTGTAGAAGATGCGTCCGCCGTCGGCCGACCAACTGGGAAGCGTGATGATCTTGTCGCTCGTGACGACCGCCTTCGCGTTCGCGCCGTCGAAGTCGGCGACCATGAGCTTGTAGGTCTTGCCCTCCTTCTCGACGAAGGCGATGCGGCTCGAGAGGAACTTGAGCTTCTCGCCGGTGAGCGCATAGACGAGGTCGCGCACGAAGCTGTGCATCGCGGCGCGCATCCCCGCCGGCCCCGCCTTGTATTTCTTGTGCAGGAGCTTCTTGCCGTCGGCGACGGTGAAGGCCTGCGCGTCCATCTCGACCGGATCGGCGCCGGTGAGCGCCACCTTCACGAGCCCCTTGGCGCCGACCTGCAGCCAGTTCTTGAAGTTGACCTTCTCGGCCGGCACTTCGGGTCCCTCGATGAACGACTTCTCGTCGAGCACATCGAAGTAGCCGGTGAGCGCAAGGTCGCGGCGCAGGACGCCGGTGAGCGTCTGCGCGAGATCGTTCTTGGCGTCGCCGCCGAGTGTGGCCGCCGGCACCGCGATCGCATAGGCGACGAGCGCCCCGTCGCGCACCTCGCCCTTGAGTTGGGCATGCGCCGGAAGGCTCGAAAGAAGCGCGAGGCCGAGAACGACAGCGGTCAGAGCGTGCTTGAGGTGAATTGCCATTGCAGTCCCTCCGTGAGGACATATTTCTTCAGTTTCTTGTCGTCGGGAAGCGGTATCGTCGTGGTCAGTTTCACCGCTTCGAGCACCGAGGTGTCGAAGTGGCGGTTCCCCGAGGGCGTCACGATGCGCAGGTCGTAGATCTCCCCTTCCGGCGTTATGCGGAAGAACAGCTCCGCCTTGAGCGTGGGAAGTTCCTCGGGCGTGATGAGCGAGGGTATCCGCCAGTTGCGCCGGATGAGCGCCGAGACCTGCCGGATGTAGAGGTTGCCCTTCATCGCAAGCGCCGGGTCGGTCACATCGCCGCCGGGGACGCCGTCGGGCGAGCCTTCTTTGGAGACCTCGGCGCGGGCATCCTTCTTGATGTCGTCGAGCGCGCTGCCGAGCAGCGAGTCGAGGCTCGCCGGTTTCTTCGGTTCCTCCGTCCTTTTCTCGGGCTCTTTTTTCTGCAGGTCTTTCTTCTCCTGCTTCGGTTTTTCCTTTTCCTTCTCGGTCAGGGTGTTCGCGGGGCCCTTCACCGGCGCCGGCGCCGTCTGCTCCTTGACGATGCGCGGCAGAAGCTTCTTGTCCCGCGGCTTCTCGCCGAAGCGCACGAGGCGCGCCTCGACCGCCTCGAACTCTATCTTCGGGGCGAGGTCGAGCATCGAGCCGGCGATGACGATGGAGGCGACCGCCGCGATGTGGAGCGCGACCGACGCGATGGTGAACCGTTTGAGGTTCCGCTGCTCCTCGGCGAACACCTGCGGCGCGAAAAGGTAGGCGCGGCTCATGTCTCCTCTTCCTCGAGCGGGTCGGTGACGAGGTAGATCTTCGGGACGCCCGCCTTCTTGACGATCGCCATGACGCGGACGACGAAGCCGTAGGAAAGCCGCCGGCTCGCGTACAGGTAGAGTTCCTTGTCCTGTTGCAGTTTCGCGTTGGTCTTGAGTTTCGTCTCGAGCTCCTTGAGGGGGATCTCGGCCTTCTCGATGAATATCTTCTCGTTCTTGAAGACGCGGAGGATGAACTTGTCCTTCGGGTCCTCGATGGGTATCGTCTCGGTCTGCGGCAGGTCGAGGTCGACCCCCTGCTCGATCATCGGCGCCGCCACCATGAAGATGATGAGGAGCACGAGCATGATGTCCACCATCGGCGTGATGTTTATCTCGGCGAGGGGGCGCCGCTTCTTGCCGTTCCCGCTGGTGAACGCCATCAGACAAGGCTCCGTTTTATCGAGTTGAGGAAATCGCTCGTGATGTTCGCCGCCTCGCCTTCGAGCTTCTGAAGGTTGCTCGTGAAGTAGTTGTAGAATATCGCGGCCGGTATCGCCGCCGCGAGACCGAAGGCGGTCGCGATGAGCGCCTCCGAGATCGCCGGCGCGATGGTCCCGAGCGTCGCGTTGCCGGTCTTGCCGATGACATGGAAGGCGTCCATGATGCCCCACACGGTGCCGAACAGACCGATGAAGGGCGCCGAGGAGGCGGTCGTGGCGAGCAGCGTGAGCGAGTTCTCGAGCAGTTGGTTGCGCGTCTGCGATTCGCGCTTCATCGCCCGCTCGATGTTGGCCACGAGCTCGTCAACCTTCGATCCGATGACATGGATGCCCTTCGCCTCCCACGAGCGCTTCGTCTCGAAGAACTCGGTGTAGCCGGAGCGGAACACCGTCGCGATGGGCGAATCCTGCATCTTCTCGCTCTTGCGGTACACCTCCTGAAAGTCGCTGTTCTTCCAGAAAAGATCGATGAACTGCTCGGTCGCGATGACCGCCTTGCGGTGCTGGATGAACTTGAAGAGGATGACGCCCCAGCAGAGGACCGAGAGGAGGACGAGGAATCCGAGGACGAGGTTGACCACGAGCGACGAGTTGCGGACCACCTCGACGATCGAGATGCCGGTCGTCGCCGCCGAGAAGGCTTCCGTCAAAAAGGGGATCGGATGCATGATGGTGCTCCGTTATGGTTACGCATCAACGGATAGCACTATAATAAACGGGAAAGCGAGTCAACCTTATTCCGTGAAATTCGAACGAAAATCGTACAGAGAGACTATTTTCCGTCGGGGAATATCTGGTCGGAACCTTCGGTGGTGATGCCGAGCGCGTCGAGTATCTTCCGTTTGGTCGCCATGCGGCAGGGGTACCCTTTCTCGATGCGGTCGAGCGTGACGAGCGTGATGCCCGCCTTGCGCGCGAGTTCGCTCTTGCTGATGAGGTTGTTCTCGCGGTATTCCTTGAGTTTGCTCTTCTGCTCGGTCTTCGTCTCGGGCGTCGTCTTCGTCGTCATGACCCGGTTCCTTTCGTCACTCTGGTTTCACTGTAGTCGCTGAAGAACGGGTTGTCAAGAGCGTGGATTCCTGCTTGACATTCGTCTATTATTCGTCTATTATTCGTCCATGTTCGCGCCGCGCTACGAGATCACGCCGGTTCTCCTTTCGCACATCAAGGAGATCGCGCGCCTTACCGCCGAGATGAACCTGCGCCGCTTCCCGCGCACGATCCTCGCCGAGTTCGAACGGAGCGCGCGGGTGCTGTCGGCCTACGCTTCGACCAGCATCGAGGGCAATCCGCTGCCGCTCACCGAGGTGAAGAAACTTCTCAAGAGCGCTCCCGCCCATCTGCGCGACAGCGAGCGGGAGGTGCTCAACTACAACGATGCGCTCCTTGCCCTGCGCGAAAAGAGGGGGAACGCGCCGTTCAATAGCGCGCTCATCCTCGATATCCACCGCCGCGTGATGAGGGGACTGCTCGACCGGTGGCGCATCGGGAAGTTTCGCAAGGAGCCGGTGGCGGTCCACGACCCGGCGCGGCGCACCGTCGTTTATCTGCCGCCCGACCACGACGATGTCCCCGCGCTCATGGAGGCGCTCGTCGCATGGGTGAACCGGTCGCGCCGCGAACTCGATCCGGTCATCGTCGCCGGGATATTTCATCGGCAGTTCGTCATCGTTCACCCTTTCGTGGACGGCAACGGCCGCACCGCACGGCTCGCAACGAAGTTCCTGCTCGCCGACATGGGGATAGACACCTTCGAACTCTTCAGTTTCGAGAACTACTATAACCGGCAGGTATCGCGCTACTTTGCGGCGATCGGATTGCGCGGCAACTACTACGAGATTGCCGATGCGATCGACTTCACCGCGTGGCTCGAATACTTCGCCGGCGGCATCGTTGATGAACTTCAGCGGGTGAAGAAAGAACTGGAGAAGCATCTCGACAGCATTTCCGAACTGACGGAGGCCGAGAAGGTCATCCTCGCCTACATCGAGGAGCACGGTTCGATAACCGATCGTGAGTATGCGACCTTGACCGACCGGGCGAAGGCGACGCGGGCGCTCGATTTCAAGCGGTTGACGGGGAAGGGGCTCATCGTGCGGCGGGGAGGGGGGCGGAGCACGAAGTATGTGGCGGCACGGTGAGCGATGCGCACAACGAAACTGTAAAATGGAGGAGTGACTCCACTCTTCCCCATCATCAGGTTTCAACAAAGCCGTGGCTGTTCAATGTGTTGTATATGCAATTAATCAATCGGTGTCGGCAGTAATTGGAGTTAGATCTGTCCCTCTTTCCTCTAGTGTGGAGCAAAAAACTATCGTTCTATGTTTCTTGTTCCGCAACATTCAGGGTATCTTGAACACCCGTAGAATTGACTACCAATATTGGGGCCTCTCTTGGCAGTACGCAGTATCATAATACTGTTGCACAGCGGACACCGAACCTGTTCATTGTTTCTTATTTTTTTCTCAATCTTGCTTTTGGGTACCTTCTCGATTTTTTTGTAGCGTGCCGTGCGATACTCTTCCTGTCCGAAAAATCGCTCGTCGTACGCTCCCTTGTTTCGAGTTATTTTGAACTGCGAAGCGAGAGCAACACAGGTTTCTTCCGTTAATTTTTGCTCAACCTCGTAAATTTCCTTACAAATAGAACACCCTGCCACGACAACATTTTTCTGTTCATTAAGGATTATATAATCAATCTTCTTTCCACAAGTTGTACAGGCTATGCCATAGTATTCTATTACTTCTTTTATTTCTTCCAATCTCACAAGAAGTTTTCGCCGAACATGCGCGCGTACTACGCTATTCCCCCGGTAGTGCGCCCTAACCATTGAGAAAAAGGTGTTCTCTATATCTCCCCATATTCTTTCGTGACCTCCTTGGGGCTGAAGCCCATGGTGATACTCGCAAAGTGTTATCAGGTTTTCAATTTGATGTCCGCCCCCATCCGAAAGAGCCTTGATATGGTGTATATGAAGCGCAAGACGATTGGGGCATCCACTGATCTGACAACGATTTCGGTCCCTTTCCAAAACACGACCACGAAGAAAATCCCAATAAGGAGGGTATCCGGGCCAGTAGTCAAAGACAGCAATGATTTTTTTGTCCTTTGCCGTTAACTCGGCACCGACTTCAAGAAATCCTTTGAGTTCAGGTATGGGAGGATCCTTTTTTCGTAGCGGTTCAGGATTGGATTGTTGCCACTCTTTCATCTTGGTTGCAGCTGCTTTTTCAATTTGATCCACATTCTTGGAGAAGATCGTTATCATGAGGTATGAAAATACAGCACCGATGCCGCACCAGATGGCTCCCTCAATTGAAGTTCCCAACAGGGAGATTGTGCCAACACCACAGGCTAGACATAAGAAAGAAAAAAGGCTCTTGGCTGTTTTCTGTGGTTCCGCCTCCTCCGCTTCCTGCTCTCTCACCTTTTTCTGATATTCCTCTTGCCGTGTTGACCACACCCTAAATTCTTCCTCATATTTTAACCTTATAGCCTCTTTTGTTTTGAGATAGTTTTCGTAGCGTGACTGATATATTTCGGGATACTTTATCGTCTGTAGTTCTTTAAAACAGATTCCACAAACGAATGTTCCATTGCTAAGGCGTAAAGATTCATGCGAAGGTTTTTGTCGTGAGCAGCATATACACTTGATTTCAGGAGGGATATCAAATGACCGTTGAAGTTGAAATGTGATATTCTTTTCTATCAGAGAGCGAACATCTATCTTTTCAATGTATGTCGAATAACTAAACCCCGACATATCAACTCGGGGTGGTGAAGTGTTTGTTGTTTGCAGCAAGGACATCGCAATTTTTTAGGTGCAATAGTAGCAGAGGTCAGGATGTCTTGTATAGTTCTGCAGTCCTGCACGGTCCGCACACCCCTGCAAATTTAACTCCCTATCTTCCACTCTTCCTCGCATTCCGCTCCCTCAGCGAAAATCCGATCGCGTCACTCCATACTACCCTCTCGATCACGACGAGGCAAGAAATTCTTGCGTTCTCCGAGTTCAAACAAAAGGGGAAATATGATATTGAAAATAAAGATGCTGGCAATCGATTTTTTGCTAGTACCCCCTGAAGCGGAGAATTTTTTAACCACATGTAATCGTTTGATGTTTCTGCTATCCTTGAAAAATCAACACAAGACTTCGAATTTTCAAGGATTGTCAATAATCAAAGAGATTACAACAAGTTGGCGCTATGAAAATTCTAGATGAACAGGTTCGTGTCGGCCTGTTCGGCCTGTTCGAGGTAGGTGGCGACGCCGCCGACCTCGACACCGTCGAGGAGTTCCTCTTTGGTGACGCCCATCACATCCATGGACATCTGGCAGGCGACGAGCCGGACGCCGCTTTTGCGTGCCGTCTCGATCATCTCTTCGAGCGAGGCGATCTGTTTGGAACGCATCCGGTAACGCATGAGGCGCGGGCCGATGCCGAGGAAGTTGAGTTTCGAGAGCGCAAGGCCGTATGAGGAGGAGGGGAGCATCCAACCGAACATCCGGCCGAGGAGGTCTTTGGCGACCGAGGGGGCCTCGCGCCGCTTGATGACGCTGAGTCCCCAGAAGGTGAAGAACATCGTGACCTTCCGTCCCATCGCCGCGGCGCCGTTCGCTATCACGAACGAGGCGAGCGCCCGGTCGAGGTCGTTCGAGAAGACGACGATGGTCTTGCCCGTGCCGCCGGCGGTCGCGGTGGCGGCCGGTTGGGGAAGGCTCTCTTTGCGTATCTGGATGTCGGCAGTTATCTTGCCCTTCTCTTCGGTGAGCGCAAGGAGCCGGTTTCCGGTGACGCGGCACCACGCCTCGACATCGCGCCGGAAGCCGGGGTCGGTCGCCGTCACCGTAAGGCGCGCGCCGTCGGGCGCCGCGTCGGCCTCCTGTTTGAGGCGCAGGATCGGGCCGGGGCACTGGAGGCCGCAGGCGTCCACGGTGATCGCCGTCGCCGCGGGGGCGGGCGGTGTTTTCGCGACGATGAGGTCGTCGGTGCCGATGCGGTCGTTCGCGAAGATGTCCTCGTTCGACTGTTTCTGCACCGCGTGTTCCCAGATCTTGTAGCCGCCCGAAAGGTTCACCGCATCGGCAAAGCCGCGCTGACGGAAGATCCGCGTCGCGAGGTAGCCGCGCAGGCCGACCCCGCAGAAGACGACAATGCGCCGATCGCGCGGCAGTTCGCCGAGGCGGGAGCGGAGCGTGTCGAGCGGAATGTTGACCGCCCCTTCGATGGTGCCGAGGGCGAACTCCTCAGGGGTGCGGACATCGAGAAGAAAGATGTTCGAACGGTCGGCGTGGAACAGTTCATCCCAGCCGATGACATCTGTCTTCCCGTCAAGGATGTTGCGGGCAGCGAAACCGGCGATGTTGACCGGGTCCTTCGCCGATGAGTAGGGCGGCGCGTAGGCGTGCTCGAAGCGGGCGAGGTCGTCCACCGTGCCGCCGCGCTGAATGAACGCCGAAAGGACATCGAGCCGCTTGTCGGCCCCTTCATAGCCGATGACCTGCGCGCCGAGCAGACGACCGGTATCGGGCGCGAAGGTTATCTTGAGGGTGAGCGGCAGGGCGTCGGGGTAGTAGCCGGCGTGCGACGAGCCGTGGACGATGAGGGCGCGATGGGCGATCTTGGCGGCGCGGAGCGCCTTCTCCGAGAGACCGGCGGCGCCGACGGTGAGGTCGAAGACCTTGGCGATCGCGGTGCCGATCGCGCCGCGGTAAGGCTCGGCGGCGCCGAAGACCATCACATCGGCGGCGATGCGCGCCTGCTTGTTCGCCGGTCCCGCAAGGTAGACGGGCGCTGGTTCGCCGGTGAGCGGGCTTGTGAACTCTATCGCGTCGCCGACCGCGAAGATGTCGGGATCGCTCGTGCGCATGAATTCGTCCACGAGGATGCCGCCGTGCGGTCCGAGGGCGAGCCCCGCCTCGCGCGCAAGCCGGCTGTCTGGCCGCACGCCGATCGAGAGGATGACGAGGTCGGCGCGGAGCGTACGGCCGCTCGAGAGGGTCACCGTGAGGGTGCCGTGGTCGTCGGCGAACGACGAGACACCGTCCTTGAGGTGGAAGGCGACCGATTTGGTCTTGAGGTGCTGGTGGACGAGCGCCGCCATCTCGTAGTCGAGGGGGGTCATCACCTGTTCCGCCGCCTCGACGATGGTGGTGCGGATGCCGCGCCGGTGCAGGTTCTCGGCCATCTCGAGCCCGATGAAGCCGGCGCCGACGACGACGGCGTGTTGGGGTCGCTTTTCGGTGATGAACGACGCGATGCGGTCGGTGTCGGCGACCGAACGGAGCGTGAAGTTGCCGGGAAGGTCTATGCCGGGAATGCGCGGACGCACCGGCTCGGCGCCGGGGGCGAGGAGCAGTTTGTCGTACCGTTCGCGAACGCGCTTGCCGGTCGCATGGTCGAGGATCTCGACCTCTTTTGCCGCGCGGTCTATCGCGATCGCCTCGTGGCGTGTTTTTACCGTTAGGTTGAATCGCGACGAGAACGAAGCCGGCGTCTGGACGAACAAGTTGTTCCGCTCGCGGATCGTCCCGCCGATGTAGTAGGGCAGTCCGCAGTTGGCGTAGGAGATGTGCTCGCCGCGCTCGAGGAGCACGATCTCGGCCGTCTCGTCGTTGCGCCGCAGACGCGCCGCGGCGGAAGCGCCGCCCGCGACGCCGCCGATGATGAGATAACGCACCATGGATTCCTCCCGAGGAAGCAAAAAGTTGTTATCAGCAACTATAGGGACGAAAAGCGGTTTGTCAATGAGCGGGACCGGAAGAGGATGCGGAAGTTTCAGCCGGTTCCTTCGTGCCGACGCCGAGGTAGGCGGCGAGCGATTTGGCGATGAGCGAGAGCATGAGCGTCTCTCGGGCGTTTATCGCGGGGACGACGCCGTTCCAATAGAGCCGAAGGAAATGCTCACCCTCGGTCTGCAGGTCGAGGAAGTTGACCGGATCTTTCTCGCCCGACGAGAAGAGAGGTGTTCCCTTGGCGTCTATCAGCGCGAAGCCCTTGATCGGCAGGTCGAAGATGAGCGCCTCCATCTCGCGGAGCGGGAGCCTCCCGATCTGGCGCACGAGCGTCTCCTCGAGAATGGTCTCGAGCCGCCGCTCGCGGCTCATGCGGTAGCGGCTGAGCAGGATGTCGAGGTAGCCCAGTTTCGTGATGATGACGATGACGACGACGGAGAATGCGGCGAGGATGAGGAACGCCTCGCGGTCCTTGAGGAACATCGCGAACAGGGCGATCGCGGTGAAGAAGACGGAGAGGCCGTAGAGCGTCATCACGACGCGCCGCTGATTCCACCCCTTCGACAGGAGCAGGTGGTGAATGTGCTGGCGGTCGGCCATGAAGATCGGCTGGTTGCGCAGGAGCCGCCGCACGAAGGCGAGCGTCGTGTCGAGGATGGGGACGCCCATCGCCACGATGGGAACGAGCACCGATACGAGCGTCGAGTGCTTCGACGCCCCCTTGAGCGAGAGTACCGCGAGGATGAACCCGATGAACATCGAGCCCGAATCGCCCATGAATATCTTGGCCGGATTGAAGTTGTAGAGGAGAAAACCGACCACCGCGCCGGCGAGCGCCGCCGAGATGAGCGCCACGAACTCGATCATGTTGTGAATGGCGAGCACGAAAATGGTGAGGGAGACGAAGAAGGCGATACCCGAGGAGAGACCGTCCATCCCGTCTATGAGGTTGAAGGCGTTCACGATGCCCACGATCCAGAGAACGGTGAGCGGAAGCGAAAAGTAACCGAACTCGACGAACCCCCACGGCGTATAGACGCGGTCTATCATGAAGCCGAGGTAGTAGGCGCCGACGGCGAGCGCTATCTGGAACAGGAACTTCCACTTGGCCGGCACCCCTTTCGCGTCGTCGAGAAGCCCGAGGCCGCTGATGAGGAGGCCGCCGCCGATGACGACGATCGGGTTGGCGATCTCCTTGAAGAAGACCTCGGAGACATTGTTGTGGTAGAAGTAGAGCAGAACGAGCGGCAGGATGGTCCCCAGCGCGATGCCGACCCCTCCGATGCGCGGGATGCGACCGCGGTGGATGGTGCGCCGGTTGGTAACATCCACGAGCCCCCACTTGAGGCCGTAGTGGATGAGGATCGGCGTCACGAACGCGACGAACCCGAACGCAATGAGGAATGCCGTGAGAAAGGTTTTCATTCATCTTCCCCGCAGTAGCGCTTTATCATAGCGCGTCCCTCTGAAAAAGCAACCGTCGGCGTCGAAGGAGGGGCCTTCCGGCACTACCTTGGATGATGCTGGCGCTACTCTTGCTTCGCCGCACTGCTTTAGATAAGATGCAACAATATACGATAACGGAGGCTCCATGCCCGAGACCATCGCCGGCGGCCGCATACCGATACTTAGCTGGTGCCGCGAGATAGAACCGGGGGCGCGCGAACAGCTCGCCCACCTTGCCGAGCATCCCTTCGCGTTCCACCACATCGCGGTAATGCCCGACTGCCACGAGGGATACGGGATGCCGATCGGCGGGGTGCTCGCGACCGAGAAGGTCATCATCCCGAACGCGGTCGGGGTGGACATCGGGTGCGGTATGTGCGCGGTGAAGAGCTCGCTCGAACGGCCGCAGGCGGAACGCAGGAAACTCGAACGGTTCCTTGACGCGGTACGCCGTGCGATACCGGTCGGGTTCAATCACCACAAACGGCCGCAGGAGGAACGCTGGATGCCGCCGCTCGAGGATGATATGCCAATCGTCGAGCGGGAATACGACAGCGCGCGTCATCAGGTCGGGACGCTCGGTGGCGGGAATCACTTCATCGAGGCGCAGTACGACACCGAGGGTTTCATCTGGCTCATGGTCCACTCGGGAAGCCGCAACATCGGGCTCAAGGTCGCCGAGCACTACAACAAGGTCGCGGGACGGGAGAACGAAAAGCGCGGCGAGCGCCTGCCGAAGAACTGGCAACTCGATTTCCTGCGCCTTCACTCGGAGGAAGGCGAGCGCTACCTGCGCGAGATGCGCTACTGCGTCGCGTTCGCCTTCAACAATCGGCGGCTCATGATGGAGCGGCTCAAAGAGATATTCACCGACACCTTCGGCGCGATCGGCTTCCTGCCGCTCATCAACATTGCGCACAACTACGCCGAAGAGGAAGAGCACTTCGGCAAAAAGGCGATGGTACATCGCAAGGGGGCGACCAAGGCGACCGCCGGGCTCGTCGGCATCGTACCCGGCTCGCAGGGTTCTCCGAGTTACATCGTCGAAGGGCGCGGGAATCCCGACAGTTTCCAGTCGTGTGCCCATGGTGCGGGGCGCAAGATGGGGCGCCGCGAAGCGGTGAAGAAACTCAAGTTCGACGACGAAGTCTACCGCCTCGAAAAGCAGGGGATCCTTCACTCGCTGTTCCGCAAGGCCGATCTCGAGGAGGCGATGGGCGCCTATAAGGACATTTCCGAGGTCATGCAGGCACAGGCAGATCTCGTGAGGATACGGACCGAATTGAAACCGCTCGCGGTGGTAAAGGGGTAGCGATGACCGAGCCGATTCATGTTCCTTCCGAGCCGGAACACGGCAAGGAGAAACTCTATCGCGTTTCGTTCTCCGTCCCGGGAACGGCACCGCGCATGGTGATCGCCGAATCGCCCGAAGCGGTACGAACCCTGCTGGCCGCCGAAGGGGTTGACCTTTCGACCGTTGCAGAGGTCCGTTTTGTCGAAAGTTACTACCCGAACGACTATAAGACGACGGCAGTGTATGGACCAGCACCCGACGAGGAGTGAACAGGTCATGGAACAGGAGATAGCCCTGCTCAAGGAGGTGTGGCGGCGGATCGGTGACGCCGCGGCGCGGTCTGGTCGCCGTGCCGACGAGGTGCGCCTGCTCGCGGTGTCGAAGGGGCAGTCGGTCGAGAAGATGCGCACCCTGCGCCGCGCCGGTGCGACGCTCTTCGGCGAGAACTATGTGCAGGAGTTCCTCGAAAAATATGAGGCGCTCCGTGACGACGACCTCCGCTGGCACTTCATCGGGCGCCTCCAGACCAACAAGGTGAAATATCTCATTGACAAGGTCGAGTGCATCCACTCGGTCGATTCGCTCAAACTCGCCGAGGAAATACAAAAGCAGGCGGAAAAGCACCGCATCGCGAAGATGCCGATTCTCCTGCAGGTCAACATCGGCGAGGAAGAGACGAAAGGAGGAGCCGCCGCCGAGGAGACGGTGACGCTCTTCCACGCCGTCTCGACGCTCGATCGGCTCGAGGTACGCGGCCTCATGACGCTCCCGCCGTTCCTCGAACCGGAAGAGGTTCGTCCCTACTTCCGCCGCCTGCGCGAACTGCGTGACCGCATCGTACGCGAAGAGAAGGCTGATCCTACGCTCTTCCGCGAACTCTCGATGGGGATGTCGCACGACTTCGAGGTTGCCGTAGAGGAAAGGGCCACCATCGTGCGGCTCGGAACCATCCTCTTCGGCCCACGGGGGTGAATTTCTTTTGACTCTCTGGGCAATGAGTGTTAGGATGGCTTGTTTCACTGACGAAATGGCTCTTGGGTTACGGAGGAATAGGCATGGGACGATTGCTGGTGATCTTCGTTGTGGTGCTCGGCGTCGGGCTGAGCGCTCCGCTCTACGGCGCGAAGAAGAAGTTCGCGCCCGACGAGGGAGTAGGGGAAAAGAAGAGCGAAGAAGCGGCGCCGGCTGCTGCTCCTGAGAAGGAGAAGAAGGACGAGCCGAAGGCGCCCGCGAAGAAGAAGGGAAAAAAGAAGGAAGAGGATTCCGCCTCCGCCGTTCCCGCTTCGGCGGACAAGCCCGCTTCTGCTCCCGCGGCTCCGGCGGACAAGCCGGCTCAGGCGGCGCAACCGGCTTCTGCCGCTCCGGCACAGACTCCCCCTGCCGTTGCTCCGGCTCCGGCGGGCAAGCCAGCTCCCGCCTCTACTGCTCCGGCGGACAAGCCGGCTCAGGCGGCGCAACCGGCACAACCGGCACCAGCGGCACAGTCCGCATCGACGACTCAACCGGCACAGCCTGCTTCTCCCGCTCCGGCACAGACTCCACCTGCTACTCCCGCTTCCGCCTCCGCCGTTCCGGCTCCGGCGGACAAGCCGGCGCAGACGCCTCCCGCCGCGCAGTCGGCCGATCTGACCGCCGCGTCGGGTCCGGTGACCCTCAAAGGGACCGTCGCCGATGCCGATACACGAAAACCGCTTGCCGGCGCGAAGGTGACGACCAACGCGTTCTTCTACCCGGCGGTTACCAATAGTGACGGCTCATTTCGTTACCCCATGCGTCTCAAGCCGGGGCGCTATACCCTAACGGTAGAGGCGAACGGCTACAAGACATTCTCGCAGAGCATAGAAGTTCCCAAGGGGGTTACCGAACTCCCAGTCAACATCTGGCTCGCGACCGACCAGTCGCCGCTTCGTTCCATGGCGGAGCATCCCGACGGCCGTCCCTTCGAGCCGGCCGGCGTACAGGGAGCGAAGAAGGTGTTGGGAGAAAGGGGCGCTCCAGCCACTCCGGAGACCATCCCTGTTCCGGAAAGTACGGCGGCACAGCCCGAGAAACAAGAGGAGACGGGCGGCGTCTATGTGATAACTGGTCACCTGAAGGATGCCAAGACAGGTGAACCGGTCTCAGGAGAGATAAAGATCAAAGAGCAGAACTTGCCGGTGCCGGTTGATGCCGAGGGAAAGTTCATCCTCTCGCTCAAGCCGGGCGAATACACCGTGGCGATCCCCATCGTCGGCTATGTGCCCGAGGAGAAGAAGATAACGGTGAGCGGTAACGGCGATGTGACCTGGATGCTCACGCCGGTGACCCGCGAGCACTGGTTCTACGGCTACCACGAGAAGATGGTGAAGAGCGATGTCGCACGGATAGGCGAAACGCCCGGCGTGATCGCGGCCGCTCCGCGGCGGCGCTACGATGGCGGTCTTACGATCGCCGGATCGCCGGCCACCGAGAGCGGCTTCTTCGTTGACGGGTGGCAGGTGCCGTTCGCGACGCACGCTCTATCCTATGAGCCGGTCATTCATCCGGCGCTCGTCGAGAAGAGCGAGGTCTCCTACGGCGGCTTCTCGCCGGCGCTCTTCGACGCGACCGGCGGCGCGGTGGCGTTCACCCTGCGCGATCCGCGGAGCGACCGTCTCGGCGGCCTGTTCGATGTGTCGATCTTCGGGCTCTCAGTCCTCGCCGAGGGGCCGTTCACCGAGAACGACCTGTTTGCGGCCACCGTGCGCAAGGGGCTCACCGACATCTTCCCGCGGTTCTTCTACGAAGCGAAGGACGGGCTCGTCTATAACGACGAGTACGATGTGACGATCGTTTACCTTCACAAATTCCCCGGGAATCACCGCCTCCGCGTCTACGCCTTCGGCGGCATGGACAGCATCGGCCTGCGCACCACCAATCAGCGCGACGGCGTGCCGGAGCATACCGATCTTCTCGCCACGGCGCAGTCGTTCATCCGCCTCGCCACTGATTACACCTACTCCTTCACCGAACTCGACACGATGATCGCCAACCGCCTGTCGCTCTCCTACGAGAACCGCAGTTATCAGTATGCCTTCTACGCGGGTGGCGACTACGGGCTCACGACCCATCTCATCGAAGGTCTCGACGAGTTCCGCTGGCGTTTCAACGAGCATCACCTCTTCACGATCGGGGGATCGATGCGGCTCGGGTTCTTCCGTCCCGAGACCGAGTATGTCTCTCTGCCGATCGAAGGTGAGTCGTTCCCGGTCCATGTGGCCGACAAGATAGGCGATCCCGGTTACCAGCCATACCTCCATCCGACGCTTTATGCCTTCTACGATCTCACCTACGGCGGACTGCTCGTCCGTCCCGGATTCGTCTTCGGGCTCGATGCGCACAACGAAAAAGAGACGCAGTGGTTCTTCGACCCGCGCCTCGAGGTCTCTTACCGGTTCGACGACACCATGAAATTGGCGCTTTCGGGCGGACTCTACTCCCAGCGTCCCGACTACGAGATCGCGAGCGACCGCTGGGGAACCGAGACGCTGGAGCCGGCGCATGCCGCGCACGCGGTCCTCTCGTTCGAAAAGTCGTTCCTTTCGGCCTACACCATCGCGGTGAAGGGATACTACAAATACCTCTATAACCTCTTCCGCCGTTCGAGCGCCGATCCGCTCGAATTTACCAACCTCGGGTCCGGCTACGCTGCCGGCGGCGCGCTGTCGTTCAAAATCGATCTCACCGATACGCTCACCGGTTCGGTCGGCTACGCCTTCGGGATAAGCGAGCGAAAAGATTCATCTGCCTCGGATTACCGCTCGAGCGATGCCGACCTGCCGCATGCGGTCCTCCTCGCGGCACGCTGGACGCCGGCGAAGGAGTGGGGGCTCTACGGCCGCTTCTCGCTCGTTTCGGGAGTGCCCTACTCAGCCTTCTCGGGTGCCGAGTTCGTGGACGATGGCGTCTTCAGCCGCTACGAGCCGACCCCGGTGATCGACCGCGATGGCCGCGTCGTCCGTAACGGAAAGCGGCATGGCTTCATGCACACGCTCGATCTCGGCGGCGAATACACTTTACTTCTCGATCAGATGATCCTCACCCTGTTCGCCGAGATGCGGGGGATCTCCACCCTCTTTGACAAGAACGCGGTGGGGAACCTCTACAACACCGATTTCTCGCAGCGGGTCGATATCTCGACGACGCCGTTCATGGCGACCGTCGGGCTCAGGGGAGAGTTTTAAGTGAGGTGTGCCATGAAAAAACATGTTGAAGCCCTCGTAGCCCTTATAGCGATCGCCACGGCAGGATGTATCGAGAACGCGACGGTCGCGCCCGACTGGGAGGTGACCGCACCGCGCATCGTAGCGCTCACCGCCGACACGCCGGTCTTCGCGCCGGGCGATACGGTGACCTTCTCGGCGCTCGTGGTCGGTCTCGACATGGGCGCGCGGGCCAAGGCGCTCGCCGAGTGGCGGCTCGGTAACACGCTCAAGAGCATGCCGCTCGATCGCGGCGCCGCGTTCGCCATCCCGGTCGCCGAGGATCTCGATCTCTTCTTCGGCACGGCGACCGACGGCGACTACATCGCGCATGGCCATGCGACGGTCGCCGCTACGCTCACGGTGCGGCTCGCCGACGGGAGCACGCTCATGGCGCGGAAGGACTTTCTGCTCGCCAAGCCGTCGGTCAAGGCGTCGCTCAAGTACAAAAATCCGGCGATCGAACGGATCCTTGTGGCGGTGCCGGGCGAGGCGGGGCTCTCGCTCGAACCGGGAGAAACGGTCTCCTTACCGTCAGGTCTTGAGACGGAGCGTATCGGCTTGTCGGTCGCGCTCGTCAAGAACGATGCCATCACATGGTACCGCTACCGCTGGTATGTGGAACCGACGCCGATGGAAAAGGTCGCGCTCTACGGAAGCTCCGCCGCCACGACGGTCGAGATCTCGGTGCCGCGTCTTGCACCGGTGATGATGCATCTCGTCGTCGAGGACGCTACCGAGGAAGAGAAAGAGACACTCTATCATGGCGGCATCGCGACGCTTTCGTTCATGGTGACGATCGGCGGTGTTCCCGACGACGATGCGCTTCTCTCCGATGACTAGCCTCTCTGCCAAACAGGGCTGACAGACTGGCATCGGGACGCCGGACGACGCCCGATTTTCTTCTAACTGATTGACATTGCTTTTGTTAATTTGCGGCACGGCGGTTGCTTCCCCTGCCCGTTCCGTGTTCTGTAGAGGAGAAACGAGTGAGAAACCGCGCCCTTTTCGGCTTTCTGCTTTTTGTTGCGCTTTCGTTCGCCTTTTTTTCACTCTATGCCCTTCTCGTCTCGTTCTTCGTGCCGGAAGAAGCGGTCTCTGTTCCGGCTCCCGACAAAAAGGAGGTCCCGGTGACCGAAACGCCGTCGGAAGAGGTCCTCCGCTTCGGCTCTCAGAGCAGTCAGAGCGCCTTGCCCAATGTCTTCGACGCGACGATGCGCGAGGTGACGCTTCTCGCCGAGGAGAACCCCGAGGCGCTCTCGAAGCCGAAAGAGGTGACCATCGAGGAGATCAACGAACTGCTGGATAATCCCCAGCGATGTCAGGTCCTTTCCGGTTACGCTCTCTTGGGGACAGGGCTTGCGGTTCCCGAAAGCGAGTCGTTCGTCATCCTCTCGGGAACGGCCAAGGCGGCGCCGAGGGCGGGGGGCGGCGGCGGCGAGCAGCAGGTGTTCCTTCTGCGGGTCGACGGCGAGCTCGATACGGGAACGGTGCTTGCGGCGGTGCGACGCAATCTCGCCGCGTTCAAGACGCCCTCGGGGGTGCGCTGGCTCGTCGAGAATGTCGGCAAGGAATCGGCCATGGGGACCGATGATAGAAAAGAGGTGGCCACCGCTCCGGGTGATCTGAATGTTCAGCAGACCGGACCCAACAGTTACCGGGTCAGCCGCGACGACCTCAACCGCGCGACGGCGAGCCTCAACAGTCTCGCCTCCGAGGCGCGTATCGTGCCCGACAAGCAGGAGAACGGATTCAAGATATTCTCTATCCGTCCCGGGAGCATCTGGCAGAAGATAGGTGTCCAGAACGGCGATGTGATAAAGAGTATCAACGGCATCGAGCTTTCGAGTCCCGACAAAGCGCTCGAGGCATACGGCCGCCTGCGGAACGCGAACAAGATAAGCCTTGACATCGTGCGGCGCGGAAAGCGGGAGACCATGGAATATACGATAGATTGAGGAAAGGAGATAGGAATCATGCGTCACGCAGTCCGGGTGTTGTTGGTCCTCTTCGCCGCCGTTGTCGCGGCGCAGGAACCGAATGATGTGCAGTTCCCGATAAAGGCTTCGCCGGGGCTCACCGCTCCCTTGAAGGTGAACAAGACGATAACCTCTCCCGTAAAGAAAAAGGACGACAAGAAGAAGAAAGAGGAAAAAGAACGGATCAAAGAGAAGGAGCGCCCCATCGGCGCGCCGGCGCCGACGACGGGCGCCGCCGCCGGCGATCAGCCGGCCACGCCGCCGCCGCCCTCCGACAGCCCCGAGCGGCCTTCCGGCGCCGACAAGACGGTCACCATCGAGGCGAAACACGAGCGGCCGATCAGCAAGAACGCCAAGGTGCACCTCGACTTTCCCGATACCGACCTCCTCGCCGTCATCAAGTACTTCAGCGAGATAACGGGACGCAACTTCATCCTGCAGGAACGGCTCGCGAAGGCGAAGGTCACCATCATGTCGCCGGTGCCGGTCACGATAGACGAGGCGTGGCGTACCTTTCTTACGCTCCTTTCGGTCAACAACATCTCGATCGTCGAAAGCGGGAAGTTCCTCCTCATCATGAACGAAAAGGACACCATCACGCAGGGAATGTCGGTGGTGAAAGAGGACAACATCCCGAATGTGTTCAAGATGGTGGCGACCATCCTCAAGTTCAAGTATGTGCCTGCCTCCGAGATGGACAAGGTGATCCGCATCTTCCGCGACAAGGGTGGCGAATCGCTCATCTTCGACGAGAAGACCATCATCCTCGTGGATTACGCCGCGAACATCCGCAAGATACTCGAACTCACCCGCGACCTCGATCAGCCGACGGAGGCCGACACGGCGCGGCTTCACTTCGTCAGGCTTTCGAATATCGCCCCGAGCGACGCGAAGAAGCTGATAGATGAGATCTTCAAGGATTTCGTCGCCAAGGGAGGAAAACAGCAAAAGAAGGATGCGGGGACCCCGGCGCTCGGCGGCGTCGCCGAGGGACAGCAACCTGCTCCCCAGCCGGCTCAGCCGGAGGGACAGACCGCTGCCGACGAAGGAAAAGGGGCCATCTCCTCGATGTATGTGCAGATCGTCGCCGACGACCGCAACGAACAGCTGATCGTGCTCGCGAACAAGACCACCTTCGACCTCGTTCTGCAGGTCATCAAGAAAATAGACCGCGAGATCGAAGGCGAGGGCGAGATCCATGTGTATAAGCTTCAGAATGCCAAGGCGAAGGATCTCGTGAACACCCTTACGAATCTCGTGAAATCGGGAAAGTCTCAGCAGAAGCAGGGGCAGAAAGGGGCGACCGAGGTCTTCGAGGGAGAGATAAACATCTCGGCGAACGAGGCGACCAACTCGCTCGTCATCGTTTCCTCTCTCCGCGACTTCCGCAATCTCAAGAAGGTGATCGAAGAGCTCGATGTGCGCCGCAAGCAGGTGTTCGTCGAGGCGGTCATCATGGAGGTGAAGGTCTCGGAGAACCTCGAGTACGGCACCGCGTTCGCGGCGGGCGGGTTCGAGACGAAGATCGGCGGCGAGAAGGTGCCGGTCTTCTTCGGCAAGGCCTTCACGACGCCGACGCCGGGACTCGTCGCGGGACTTTTGGGCCCGGTCCTCTCGGGGACCGAAACGATGGGCGGCGGTCTCAGTCCCATCGCCGGCATCCCGTCGCTCGGCATCCTCTGGAACGCGCTCAAGAACGACTCGAATGTCAATGTCATGTCGACGCCGCACATCCTCACCACCGACAACGAAGAGGCCGAGATCGTCGTCGGCGACACGATACCGTTCCCCTCGGGGAACATCATCTCGGGAACGGCGGGGAGCCAGATCACCTACAAGCGCGAGGATGTCGCGCTCAAACTCAAGATAAAGCCACAGATAAACGAAAGCGGCTACATGACCCTGCAGGTCGATCAGGAGGTCACCGAGCTCGGTCCGATGACCGACTACGGATTCACCACTTCGAAACGCGCCGCGAAGACCATCATCAACGCCGAGGACCAGCAGACGGTCGTCATCGGCGGCCTCATGAAGGACATCGTGACCGAGGGCGACTCGAAGATACCGATCCTCGGCGACATCCCGGTCATCGGCGCGCTCTTCAAGTACACCAAGAACAAGAAGGAGAAGGTCAACCTCCTCATCATCCTCACGCCGCACATCGTCGAGGGCAAGGAGGACTTCGAGCGCATCTACAAGCGGAAGATGGAAGAACGCGACGAGTTCGCGAAGAAATTCTACGGTTCCATCAAGGACTACGAGCGGAGCGTCACGCTCGCCAAGAAACGCGGCGCGCTCCTCGCGATGGCCAAACTGCTCGACGACGACCGCCGTCGCGAGGAAGAGGAGATGGAACGGCTCAGGAGCCGCCGCGGGGACAAAGGCATCCTCATCGGCCCCGGCGGCGAGCAGAAAGAGATAGATCTCGACCGTAAGACGCCGCCGGCGGTCGCGCCGGTGGAACCGGGTCCCGCTTCTGCGCCCGCAGAGCCGCCGGCCCGCGAAGACACGCTGGTGCCGCCGGTCGAAGAGGCGGTGCCGCCGCTCGAGGAACAGCCATGAGGAAACTCATCGGGGAGATACTCGCCGCGCGCGGCTTCGTCGCTCCGCCGGTGGTCGAGGAGGCCTTCCGCAAACAGGGGGAAGGCGACCGGCGCCGCATCGGCGAGATCCTGCGCACATCGGGCGCGGTCACGACCGATCAGGTCGGTTTCGCGCTCGCCGAACAGGCGGGGTTCCCGCTCGTCGAGAAGGACCTCACGGCGCGTCAGGACATCTCGCTCCTTGCGCGTTTTCCCATTTTCCTTGCGCGCCGCTTCAACGCGCTTCCTCTTTTCGTCGAGAACGATCATCTCGTCGTCGCGACGGCCGATCCCGACGACCGCCTGCTTCTCAACCAGTTGTTCCTTCTGTACGGGGCCACCGTCGTGCCGCTCATGCTCGACGAGAAGCGGGTGACCGAACTCATCAACAACGCCTACAGCCGCATAGAGACGACCGAAGGGACGCTCAACGAGGAGGAGTTCCGGGACATGGCCGACGAAGAGGGCGGCGTGCTTCCCGACCTCATCGACTCGAACGACGAGGCGCCCATCATCCGCTTCGTCAACGCGATGGTGGCGAAGGCGGTCAAGGAGCGCGCCTCCGACATCCACTTCGAATCGTTCGAGGACGAGATGTTCGTCCGTTTCCGGCGCGACGGCAAGCTCTATGTCGTGCAGAAGGTGCCGAAGGCGGCGCAGGCGGGCCTCATCACCCGCGTCAAGCTCATGGCGCGGCTCAACATCGCCGAGCAACGCCTGCCGCCGGCCGGCCCCCTCAGGATACGCGTCGCCGGCAACGACATAGACTTCCGCGTCTCGACGCTTCCGTCGGTCCACGGCGAATCGGTGGTGCTCCGCATCCTTGACAAGACGACGCTGCAACTGTCGCTCGACAATTGCGGCTTCAATCAGCGGGACCTCAAGATCATGCGGCAGATGATCCGCAAGAAGCACGGCATCTTCCTCGTCACCGGTCCCACCGGTTCGGGAAAGACCACGACGCTCTACTCGGCGCTCACCGAGATAAACTCGCCCGATGTGAAGATCATCACCGAGGAGGACCCGGTCGAATATCATCTCAAAGGGGTCAACCAGATACACATCAACCCGAAGATCGGGCTCACCTTCGCGGCGGGACTGCGCCACATCCTGCGACAGGACCCCGACATCATCATGGTCGGCGAGATACGCGACCGCGAGACGGCCGACATCGCGATACAGGCGTCGCTCACCGGGCACCTCGTCTTCTCGACGCTTCACACCAACGACGCGCCGAGCGCCTTCACGCGCCTCATCGACATGGAGGTGGAGCCGTTCCTCATCGCCTCGACCGTCATCGGTGTGCTCGCCCAGCGCCTGGTGCGCAAGCTGTGCGTCCACTGCCGCGAGCCCTACCACCCCGACCATTCCATCCTTCGCGAGCTGGGGCTCGATCCGAACGAATACCGCGATCATCTTTTCTATCAGGCGGTCGGCTGTGACCGCTGCGCGCACACCGGCTATCAGGGGCGGACCGGCATCTTCGAACTGCTCATCGTGGACGACGACACCCGCCGGGCGGTGATGAACCGGCAGGACGCCTCGGTGCTCAAGAAGATCGCCGCCGCGGCCGGGATGCTCACGCTCCGCGAAGACGGCGCGATGAAGGCGGTGAAAGGGATCACCTCGCCCGACGAGGTCCTGCTCAGGACACAGGAGGACGCCTGATGCCGCTGTACGCCTACAAGGTCATAGACCGTTCGGGACGCGAGAAACGCGGGGTCGCCGAGGCCGAATCGCGCGCCGCGATCAAGGGCCGCTTTCAGGCGGAGGGCTGGTTCGTCGTCGAACTCTCCGAAAAGGCCTCGGGAGAGCGCTTCTCATCGTTCAAGAAACTGCTCGCCCTGCGCCGCCGCCGTGCGCCGCTCGACGAGATCGCGGCGATGACGCGGCTCCTCGCGACGCTTCAGCGGGCGCAGATACCGCTCGTCGAGGCGATCGCCGCGGTCGCCCAGCAGCAGGAGCATCCGCGGCTCAAGGAGGTGCTCCTGCTCGTCAAGACCAAGATGCAGGAAGGCTACAGCTTCTCCCGCGCGGCGCGCGACTTCCCCGATGTCTTCAGTCCGCTCTACTGCAATATGCTCGCGGCGGGCGAGGAATCGGGCGCGACCGAAGCGGTCCTTCAGCGGCTCGCCGATTTCCTCGAGGCGCAGGTCGACCTCTATAACCGCGTCCGCTCGGCGATGACCTATCCCATCATCCTTCTCGTCGTCGCGGTCCTCGTGATAAGCCTGTTGTTCACCGTCGTGGTGCCGAAGCTCTCGCAGATGTTCGAGGATGTGAACATGGTGCTCCCGCTCCAGACGCGGATACTCATCGGCGTCAGCACCATCGTTCATGACTGGTGGTGGCTCGTCATCATCCTTGCGGCGGGCGCCTACGCCGGATTCCGCTACTGGCGCAAGACCGACGCCGGCGATCTGCGCTGGAACCGTTTCCTCATCACGATGCCGATCTTCGGGCGCATCAACCGGATGGTGGCGATAGCGCGCTTCGCGAAGACCTTGGCGACGCTCCTCTCCTCGGGCGTGCCGATCCTGACCGCCCTCGACATCGTGCGCAAGGTCATCGGCAACCGGGTCATCGAGGAGGCGGTCGCGTTGACCCGGGAGAACATCAAGGAGGGAGAGTCCATCGCCGTGCCCCTCAGACGGAGCGGCGAGTTCCCCCCCATCGTGATACAGATGATCGCGATCGGCGAGAAGTCGGGAGAGCTCGAGGGAATGCTCGAGACGCTCGCCGGTTCGTACGAAAAGGAGGTCGGCTATGCGCTCCAGCGGCTCACCGCGATGATCAACCCGATCATGATCGTGTTCCTCGCGCTCGTCGTCGGGTTCATCGTCTTCGCGGTCGTCATGCCGATACTCAAACTCAACGAAGCGGTCGGTTAGAACCATAGGATGGAGGAACACATGGTACACGACATCGTAAAGGCGCTCTTCAGGGCGCGCGCGGTCCCGACGGGATTCTCGCTCCTCGAGATCATGGTCGTCATCACGATCATGGCGATGATCATGGGCGCGATCTCGGTCGGCGTCATGACCTACCTCGACAAGGCGAAGGCGAAGCAGGCGGCGATGGACATCAAGACCATCTCGAACGCGCTCGACCTCTACAAGAGCGAGTTCGGCAAGTATCCCGACAATCTCGATGCGCTCGTCAAGGAGAAGATCCTCAAGGAGAAGAAGGTGCCCAAGGATCCGTGGAGCAACGAGTATGTGTACATCAATCCCGGCTCGAACAACTCGGACGGGTTCGACCTCTACTCGTTCGGCAAGGACGGGCGCGAAGGAGGCGGCGACGACATCACCAACTGGGAGGAGGAGTAGGGGCGGACGGCGTCCGTCCTTTCGAGAGGAGACGGCTATGCGGCGCGGATTCACGATGATAGAGCTTCTGGCGGTGCTCGCGGCGCTGGTGATCGTCCTCGGCGTCTCGATCCCCGCGGTGGCCAACATCGCCCGTTCCGAGGCCTCTTCGGAAGTGGGACGGTTCGGCACCTTCCTGAGAAAGACCTTCCTTTCGGCGGTGCGTCGCGGCGAGTACCTTCGCATCGCGATAGACCTGCGCGGCGGCGATTACTGGGCCGAAAAGACCGACACGCCGTTCTTTCTCATGACCGCCAAGGAACAGGAGACCTTCGATCAGCAGAACGCCGCGCTGCTCGCCGAGTACGAAGAGGCGGAGAAATCGGGATCCTCGCTCAAGGCCGGCTCCGGAGCCGCGGCGCAGAACTTCTTCCAGCTCCTTTCGATGCAGGCGAGCGACGAAGCGATGAGCGACGACCTCTACCACTGGGAGAACTTCGTGCCGCCGCCGCGCAATATCAAAGAGATACTGAAACCCGACTTCACGCCGGTCTCGGAACACCACCGGTTGTCCTCGTCTCTTCGCTGGCACCAGTTCTTTTCTTATCACACCCCCGACATCGTCACCTCCAACGACGAGGACGAAGAGAAGGACCGCAAAGAGCGTATCGTGTACATCTATCTTTTTCCGCAGGGAAGGATATCGCCGTTCTATCTCTCCGTCGGCGAAAAGGAACAGGGGACCGGGCCGCTCCTGTACCTCGCGTCCGATATGTATCTCGGCGTGAAGGTGGAGCGCGGGGGCTTCGACGAAACGGTGAAAAGCCTCGTCGGCGAGATGGAAGAGGATGCCGATGCCGAGGGGAAGTAAGATGGCGATGACGATCGACATGCGCGGGTTCTCGCTCCTCGAGGTGATGGCCGCCATCACGATCCTCGCGGGGCTTCTCATCGCGGTGACGCGCATCGTCTCGCACAGCTACTATTACACCGAGCGGGTCGCCGCCATTTATCTCGGCACCGAACTGGCGCGGCTCAAGATGCACGATGTCGAGGAGATGATAAAGAAGGACGGCATCCCGACCGCCGATAAAGAGGAGGAGGGCGAGTTCGAAGAGAAAGCCTATCAGGGGTTCAAGTGGCGCTACGCCATCAAGCGGGTCCACATCCCGCTTCCCGATGTCGGCGGTTCACTGGCAACCGGAGAAGCGGGCGAGACCGATCAGGGACAGGCGGCCGACCTGCTCTCCGGAGCGAAGTCGATGATAGAAGACTTCATCAAGGAAAAGGTACGCAAACTGACGGTCGAGGTGTGGTGGGGCGAAGGGAAACGCGAATCGGAACGGGTCACCTTCGTCCTCTTCATCCCCGCCGATCAGGGGATGCAGGAGTTCCGTCAGGGCGGCGGCGCTATCCAGCCGGGCGGACGCCAGCGGCCGGGCGGTCCCCAGAAGTGGTTCAACAAGCCGCCGGAGGGGACGCCGGGAGCGCCCAGCCCCGCCGCGCGTCCGCTTCCGGGCGGCGGCCCCGGGTTCCTCCAACTGCCGGGGGGAGGAGCGCGATGAACCGGCGCGGCTTCACTCTCATCGAGGTGCTCACGGCGACGGCGATCCTCGCCCTTCTCATGACGAGCGTCTACTTCTCGTTCTCCAACCTTCTCGAGGGGCGAAGTCGTATCAGGGAGCGGAGCGAACACCTTCGTCGCGTCTATCTTGCGCTCGACCTCATGCGGCGCGACATCCAGAACGCGTACCTCACCCGCAACCGCGGAACGCCGGAGGAAACGCATGTCACGATCTTCCGCGGCCTCGAGGACGCGCCGGTCTCGCATCTTACCTTCGCGACGCTCAACCATGTGAAGATGCGGGCGTCGGGCAAAGAGTGCGATCAGGCGGAGGTCGAATACTACGGCGACACGAAGGACGGCGAAACGGTTCTCATGCGCCGCGAGAGTTCATGGGTGGACGGCTTTCCCGAGAAGGGAGGCAATGTCTTTCCGGTCCTTGCGGGGTTCAAAGCGATTATTTTCGAGTACTGGGACGCCGAGGACCGCGAGTGGGTCCGCGTCTGGGACAGCGAGGCGACCGACCGCGCCGACACCCTGCCGCCGAAGGTGAAGATAACGATGCTCGTGAGCGACGCCGACGGCGATCGGCCCGAGGAGCGTGTCGAGACGATCGTGGACATCAAGATGCAGAAACCGTTCACTTTCTAGGGACGACGATGGGAAAGCTGTACGCCATGCTCTCGAAAGAGTTGCGCCGGCCGCGCGGGGTGGCGCTCCTGCTCGTCGTCGTCATGATCGCCGTCATGCTTCCGGTGGTGACCGACATGAACTATGAGGCGCGCACGGAGTTCGAACTCGCGATGAACTATAAGCGGAAGGCCGAAGCGCAGGCGCTCGCCCGTTCGGGGCTCGCCTTCGCCGCCGTCGTCTTCGATCTCCAGAAGCAGGTGGAGAACCTGCTCCAGTCCAGTTTTCTCAAGAATCTCGGCATCCAACGATTCGAGATATGGGACATCATCCCGTTCGACACGCGGCTTTTGCGCGGTCTCACGGCGGGACCGTTCGTGGATGTCGGCGATGTCGTCGCGGGAGGCCCTGCGGCGGCCGCGGAGGGGAAGGGGGGCGAGCGGGGAGAAGGCACGGTGACGCCGCCGCTCGACGAGGGAGATCCGCTCTTCGATTTCCCCGGCGATTTCGCGCTCGAGTTCGAGAACGAGGACACCAAGATAAATGTCAATCTGCTCGACAGCGCCGCAAAACAGGGTGTCGCCCGGATGCTCTGGGGGATCGTCGAGCCGCAAGTGTACGACTTTCTCTTCCTCGAGAACACGAGCCGTCCCGAGTTCGTGACGCGCGAGGAGCTCATCGCCAACATCGCCGCCTGGGTTGACGGCGACGACGAACGCTATCTCATCGGCGGCGACGAGCGCTCGTTCTATGACGATTTCGTGCCGAAGTTCGGCGTCAAGAACGCCCGCTTCGACACCATTGACGAGCTGCGGATGGTGTACGGCGTGACCGATGTCGTCTTCCGTCTCCTCGCCCCGTATGTGACCATCTACTCGAGCGGCCGCATCAATCTCAACAAGGCGCAGCCGGTCATCATCGAGGCGGTCATCCGCAGTTACGCCAAGGACAAGACGCTCGGCATCTTCTACAATGACGATCTCATGCGGGAATTGCTCGGCAAGGTGCTCGCCCAGCGGGCGAAGGACGGTTTCTCGAAAGTGGACGATTTTCTCGTCGTCTTGCGGGACGAAGGGGTGGAACTGGAGCCGGCGGCGGCGAGCCAACTCTCGGTTGACGGCAGTTTCTACCGTATCCGGGTGCGGGGAGAGAAGGAGGGGACCGAGGCCTTCATCGAGCTGGTGAGCGACAAGAACTTCAACATCTATTTCTATCGGGAGGGATGAGAGGATCCCCATGCGGTATGCTGTGTGCAGAATCCAGAAGGATCGACTGATCGCGTGCAGTTACACCAAGGAGTACAATCGCGCGGTGGCGCGCCGCTTCACGGTCGTCTCGTTCGACGAGGCGGCGAGCGAGTTCGCGGCATGCGAACATCTCGACATCGTGGTGCCGGCCGCCGAGACGATCCGTTTCGCCGGGGAGTATCCGCCGGTACGCCGAAGCGACCTCGAGAAGATCATCCGGCAGGACATAGAAACGGCCACGCCGTTCAAGGCCGCCGAGGTGGTGTTCGACACCGGGGCCGTCCTTCCCGACGGGACGCCGCCGGGGTCCCTCACGCCCGTCGAACGGTTGCGGGCCCTCCTTGACCGGCCCGGCACCTTCCTCGCGGGGCGGGTGAGGGCGATCGTCCCCGAAGCCGCGCTCGCTTCGGGCGCGGGGCAGGCGCTGTTCCTCGATGACGACACCGTGACCTTCGCCGATGCCTCCGGACAGGTGGTGAAGACCGGCGGCATCGGACGGCTCGTCACCCAGATGCGCGAAGCGCTCGGCCACGGACGGAGCGATGACGAAACGCTGCAGATACTTGCCGCATCGCGCGATCTTTCCGATCCGCCGGCGCTCTCGGAGGACGAGCTGCTCCTCCGCAAGGCGGCCGAGCGTTTCTTCCGCGCGCTTCTCGCCGAGTTCTCGCCCTACCTGCGCCGCGACGAGCCGACGACGCTCTTTGTCGCCGACCGCCTGCCGGGCAACGCGGAAAAGGTATTCGCGGCGGCGCTTCCCGGCGCCGTCGTCGTCTCGCCGGAAGCGTGCCTCGATATCGTCGCCGAGCGCGCCGAGGCGCAGGAGAAGCCGGATCTTGCCCGCGGGCCCTTCATCTACCGCGGCGGCGCCGCCTTTCTGCGTCGCCGGATCCTCGCGATCGCGGTCCTTTTCGCCGTCGGTCTCTTCCTCATGATCGCTGCGTTCGAGGTGCGCATCTGGCGGATCGACCGGGCGCTCGACGAGCTCGACCAGAAGGGAAGAGCCGTCACCAAGGAGATCCTCGGCAAGGAATACCCGTCGCTCAGGCAGGCACTCTCGACGATGGTCAAGACCATCGAGGGAAAGGGGGACGCGAAAGGAGAAAAGAAGCTGTATCCCTATTCGGCGGTGTTCGTCATGGAGCAGACCTTCCCGGCGGCCGCATTCGAAGGAAGCTCCGTCGAGATGCGCGATTTCTCGTTCAAGGACGGCAAGGTGCGGCTCTCGGGCGAGGCCGATTCGCTCGAGCACATCAACATGATGATCGAAAATCTCGAGAAGGTGGAATACGTGAGCGATCTCAACAAGGGACAGATCACGACCCGTGGCGGCAAGAGCTCCTTCGGCGTCAGTTTCCTGTTCCAGAAAAAGAGCGCCAAGGAACAGGCACGGAAAGAGAAGAAGGAAAAAGAGAAAAAGGACCTTTCGGGAGAACCGTCACCGGAGGGGACCTCGGTCGGTGCACCGGCGACGCCTCCTCCTTCTCCGGTCGCCAGGCCGCCGGCGCCTCCGGTGGCGCGGCCGTTTCCCGGCGAGCGGCCTAAGGAGACCGTTCCGTGGGAGGAAGAACAATGAGAGAACGCATCGCGGCATATATCGAGGGGCTCTCGTCGCGCGAAAAGAGCATCCTCGTCGCCTTCGGCGGTCTCGTCGCGCTGTTCATCGTCGCGGGGATCTATCTTTTTTTCAACGAGGCCGTGGAAACGCGGCGCACCGATCTTCAGGAACGGAACGCCCTCCTTGCGAAGATAGAGGGGTACCGGGAGCACTTCCGCCGCGCCCGCGAGCGGGAGAGCCAGTTCTCTCTCGCCGTTCAGACGAACCAGACCAACCTCAACAGCTATCTGAACGGCGTCCGCGAGACCTTCGGCGTCGAGATAGCGACGATAAAGGAGCTCAAAGCGGAGAAGAAGGGGGAGTTCCTCAAGGAGATGGTCGAGGTCGGCATCCGCTCGATAGACATGCCGACGCTGATGAGTTTCCTCTATGCTCTCGAGAACAGGGCGCGTCTCGTGTTCGTTGACTCGCTCGCGATCAAGAAACGATTCGACGGCAAGAACTATGAGGTCACGCTTGTCGTCGCCACGCTCAAGGAGGCCGCCGAAAAATGAGAGAGAAGACAGCGCAGGTTCTCCGCCGCGGCGGGGCGTTCGCCGCTTCGCTCGCCGCCCGACTCTTCGCCGAGGGGCGTCTCGCCGCGTTCATCCGCGGCGCGTTGTTCGTCGGCGCCGCCTCGACGGTCGGCCTCTATCTTGCGCTCGCCCTGTTCGTCCCCGACGAGCTGGTGGTCGGCAAGGCGCGTCAGATGGCTGCGTTAAGAGGACTGTCTCTCATCGTGGAGGATGTTGACTACTCGCCGTTCGGCGCGGTCGTCCTCGAGGGCGTCACGGTCGGCGACGAGGAAGGAAAAGAGTTTCTTACGATCGGCTCGCTCACCGTTGCTCCCCGTTTCCTGTCTTTCCTGCGCGGGACGCCGGCGGCGACTGCGACGCTCAAGGACATCGGCGGCGCGGGGGGGTCGTTGAAACTTCGCTATGAATCGGGGGAGGATTTCTGCGCCGCTCTCGAAGGGGACGAGGCGCCGCTGTCGGTTATCCGCCTCCTCTGGCCGAAGATGGAGATCGAGGGATGGTTGAACGGTGAGGCGGAGTTCTGCGAGGAGCAGAAGAAGACGACGGCGACGGCCGACCTGCGCGCCGAGGAGGTGAAACTGGGAGGCGTCGTCTACGGGCTCACGCTCGACAAGCCGGTGAATCTCGGCGAGGTCGTCATCCGCGCCGGGACCAAGGAGGGAAAGCTCGAGGTGGAGGAGTTGAGCGCCGACGGCGATTTCCTGCTCGAAGCGACCGGAAAAGTGACGCTCAATGCCCAGAGCTACAAGAACTCGCGGCTCGAGATCTCGGCTCAGATAGAGGAAAAGCGGAGAGGCGCTCTGCAGGAACTGCCGCTTCTTGAACTGGCGCTCGCCCGTTTCAAGGGATCCGACGGGAACTATGCCGTCAAGGTGACGGGGACGCTCCAGAACCCCGCCGTGCGTCGGGACACCGCGGCGATCCGCTCCTCTCGCGTCGCCGGCAAAGAGCGGGAGAGCGGTGCGTCGCGGAGAAAAGAGCGCGACCGGAAAAGAGAGGAGCGTTCCGAAAGGACTTCGGGAACCGAAACATCCCCGGCACAGGAACCGCCGAAGGAGAAAGCGCCGGTCGAAGAAAAGACGAAATTGGAGGAGCCTGATCGGGAACCGACGAAAGATGCGGAGAAGGAAGCGGCGAAAGAGAGCTCAGCCGCCAAGGATAATACGGGGAGCAAGAACTCTCCTAAGGAGGAGCCGGCCAAGGAACCTACCAAAGAAACGGAGGATAACCCATGAAGACCGCTATCGTTTTCCCGCTCGGTCTCTTTGTTCTTCTCGTCTCGTGCGCGACGACGCCGATCCCGGGGACCGACATCCCCGACACGCCCGAGAACCGCGCGGTGCTCGAGGTCTTCTTCAAGTATGTCGAGGCGCTCAAGGCGCAGGATGCCGACCGGATCGTCTCGCTCATCTCGGAACACTATCTCGATCACAACGGTACCGATGACGCAGGCGACGATGTTGACTACCAGGCGGTCACCCGGTTCGTCCGCTCCGGCGCCTACCATGGCATCAAGGCGGTCAACCTCGTCTTCATCGTCAAGGATATGCTTCTCTCCGACGACGGACAGACCGCGAAGATCCTCTACTATTATGAGGTCCGACTCAAGACCGACCGCCGCGTGCCGCCGGCGGAGGCCTCTTCGCTCAACCCCTCCGGCGAGAAATGGCTCAAGGAGAGCGATGTCAACCAGATGGTGCTCCGCAAGGAGGCTTCCGGCTGGAAGATCGTCTCGGGGTTGTGAGGAGGGCCGGCGATGATACCGCTGCCTGCCGCGATCCCCGACCTGACACCGCGCACCCCCTTCGCTGAGGCGTCGCATGACGACTACCTCCGCATGGCGTCGGCGCTCCGCGATACGGGCGGCGACCCTGCGCGCCTGCCGGAGCCGCTTGCGATCCGCTATCAGCACAACCTCGCCCAGAACATCGTCAAGGAGAAGGTCTTCCTCGGCGTCGCCGAACGGCTGCGCGCCGGCGGCGTGACGGCGTCGCTGCCGATAAAAGGGATGCACCTTCTCCAGACGCTCTATCGCGACCTGCCGGGCATCCGCCCGATGGTGGACATAGACCTTCTCGTGCCGCGGGCCGATTTCCGGAAACTTCCCGACCTTGTGCGCGACGATCCGGCATGGCATCCGGCCATGAAGCGCTGGCTCGGGGCGCGGGCGCTTCTCGCCGCCGACATCGCCTTTGTCACGGAGCACACCACCGTCGAGGTGAAACGCGACCTGCTTCTCGTGCCGCTCGTTGATCTCGGCCCCTTCTTCGCTGCCGCCGGACCGGCCCTCACCGCGGGAAAGGAGGTGCGCCTGCTCAAAGCAGAACACGCGGCGTTGCTCTATCTGCTTCACCACCTCGGCGACCATCTCTTCCACTATCGCCGCGTCGAGCCGCGCCACCTCGCCGAGTTCAGCGTCCTCCTGCGCGCGCTCGGCGACACCGCCGCCTTCCGCGACCTCTGTCGCGCCCACCGTATCGAGCGATGGTGCGACCTCATGTTCTTCCTCATCTACACCTTCTTCGAGCGCCCGGTCGTCACCCCCGCCGATTTCACCGTGCATCCGGTATTCGCCTGCATCGAGAAAAAGCCCGGCGGCCGCCTCGGTCTCGCGCGGACGTTTCCGCTTTTCTGCTTCCTCTATCGAGGGTGGGCGGCCCCGCTCCTTTTCCGCAACGCCGCGCTGTTTTTCCCCAAGAAGATGCTCCATCGCTGAGTCCTTTCCCAAAAGATTGTCTCTTCAAACTTGACAACGGTTTTTTCCCGGTTAGACTTCTTTTCGGTTATGGTGAAGCGCAGGGCATTTTTACCAACCGATATCTCAGGAGGATGAGAGATGAAGAATCTTTTCTGGCTTGTTCTTTCGCTCATGTTCGCGCTGGCGTTCGTGGCGTGCGACAACGGTGACGATGGCGAAGAGACCGATGTGGATCAGGTGACCGATGTGGATCAGGTGACCGATGTGGCGGAAGCGCACCCCGATGTGGTGACGGAAGTGGAAGAACCCGACGAGGAAGCGGTGGCTCCGTGCAAGCTCGAGGACACCTTCTTAGATGCGAAACCTGCCGCGTGGGTAGCCTTCTTCCCGATGAAGAGGTAAGGCATCATCAC
>CAYNMQ010000001.1:41160-63343 GCA_964398245.1 uncultured Spirochaetales bacterium
CTTAAAGGCACCGCCTACAATCTTGGCAACAACAGCGGCTACTACCTCCGCTCCGAAGACATGGTGAGCGACAGCGAAGGGAACTACTATCCTGCGATAGTGGGCGTCGGCATCGGGAACCTCACATGGCCGGTGAGCGGCAAGCTCGCTTCGCTCTGGGCCGGTCAGACCTTCGTCGTCGTTGACGACCTCACGAACTGGAAACAGCAGGCGGAACTCGAAGGGTACACCGGCGTGTCGGTTGACGGCACGACGCAGGTGGTGGTGTTCGAGGTGTGGCTCGAGGTCACCAGCACGGCGCAGTATGTCCGCATGGAGTGCTTCCGCGGTCTCTCGGCGTGGAAGAGCGACAAGTCGGCCTTCGAAGGCGCGATGTTCGTCTGCGTTGACGACAATGTCGAATGGGCGGCTGGCGAGACGATGAAGATGATGAACTACTCGAAGATGGTTGACGACGAGGGCGAGATACTCGCCATGGTCAACGAAGGCGTCGAGGAGACGAGCCCCGATTACCGCACCGATGTCTGCACCTGCTACACGAAGGATGTGGACGCGAACGGCAATCCGACCACGAAGATGGACTGCGACGAGATGAAGGCGGAGTTCGGCCTTGGCCCGAAGCCGGATGAAGACACCGTGACCCCCGACGAAGAAGTGACCGACGAAGAGGGCAACGACGATCTTCATCCCGACAACTAGGGCTCGCTGTTCTCTCTGCTTTTTTCCGGGGCCGGGTTTCCGGCCCCGTTTTTTTCGGTCAAGTTTTTTTGCCTTTTCCTGAAACTCATCGTACACTTATCGAAGTAACAAGCGGCGCGTTTTCCATGGATAAGCGCAAAAAACTCGTCAGACTCTACAACGATATCGCCCGGTTCTGCCGCGAAGAGGGGATATCCGCGCATCCCCGCACCTTTCTCCTTAACCGCTTCTTTTTCACCGTGTCGGGGAAGCGGTTCTCTCCGACGCTCGTCACCGGTTTGTCCCCCGATGATTTTCTGAGGATAAACGAACGGTTCGGCGACCGGCTCAGGAGGCCGTTCGTTTCCTCGTGGTCGGTCAGTTACCTCCTTTCTTTGCCTCACCCGTCGCCGATGGAGGCGACGCCGCACATCTCGGCGATGCGCCACGATATCCTGTTCCTTTCCGAAGCACTCTATCTGCCCTATCACCTTGAAAAGGGGCACGCGCTCCACTTTGCCTACCTCGACGAGGCGGCGCTCGTTTCTCCTTTCCCGGAGGTGCATGCCTATCCGCTCTCGAAAGAGCGCCCTGTCGAGATCTCGGTGCAGGCGACCATTTTCGAGATACTTTCCGAAGAGAAGACCAGCATACGCCCGTACCGGTTCCACCTCATCCTCGACGAGGCGATAACGACGCCGCTCCCGCAGGAGGGATTCTTCAAGAACATCGGTCTTCTCTTGCACGAGGAGGGCGCCTATCTCCTCCACCTCAAGAGGAATTTCCTCGTTTCTCCCGCCACCAAGAAGGAAAAGCAGTTCCTCTATCAACTCTTCTCCCTGCGGGAGATCACCAAGGATGCCCATAAGTTGGTGCTTCATTTCGGCAGGCGTCGTCCCGTCGAGCCGGAGCGTCCCATCACCATCACCGACGCGGTGAGCGGTTCGCTCCTCTCGGTCCCCAACGATTTCATTGCCTTCAACAACCTGCTTACCTTCAATGACAACCTTGCCTACGATGAGATAACCCTTCTGAAGAAGATAGAGGACACCGGAGAGGTGAGGTGCGGAGAACGGTTCGATTTCTTCATAGGCATGTTCCCGGCGCACGGGGTCCGTCCTCCGGTCGAGAAACTGCGGCGCAACGCCCGGTACCAGCCTTTTGTCCGGGGGAAGGACATTCGCCCGTTCATCGAGCCGGCCAATTCGGCGTGGGTCCTGCCCGAGAAGGAGTTCTTCTTCCAGATGCCGCCGCCCGCCCGGTTCGAACAGCCGAAGCTCATCGCCCGTTATCTTTCGGTGCGCCCGGTCATGTGCATTGACCGCGGCGGGCTCTACTTCCTGAGCGATGTCGCGGCGATCGTGCCGAGAGACCCTGAACTCGCGCTCGAGTTCGCCGAGGCGTTCTTCAATTCGTCGCTCGTCCAATTCTACTATCTGCTCAAGTTCCCGCACCACAACAAGTTCCTCAAGAAGAACTTCGCCGGCATACCGTTCATCCCGCCCAAAAAGTCGGCGCAGCGCTATATCGTCGAGGCGGTCGCGTCGCTCCGGTCGGCCCTCGCCGGGCCGCGTCCCGATCTCAAGGCGGCGGAGCAGCACCGGCGCACCGTCGATCGTTACATCTATCAGCTGTTCAGACTCACCCCCGACGAGGTCAGGATCGTCGAGCGGTTCCGCGAACGGCGGTCAGGGATCGCTATTCCGTAACGGCGTCCATTATCGCACTGTAGTACACGAGAGCAGGGTACAGCCCCGCAAGGAGCGAGCGCAGGTTGCCTTTCGGATCGAGGACGATCACCGTCGGGAGTAGCGGCGGCGGGGTGATGTCGAGCGACTCAGGGGCCCGTTCGAGAAGATAGATCGGGTAGCCGGGAGGGGCGGGTAGGCGCTCCGGCGCATCCCCTTTTTGCAAGACCATGAGAAATACGACCGGGATATCTCCCAACCGTTCGCGGACGGCGTTGAGGCGGCGGGGGAGCTCGGCGCACGGCGCGCACCAGCTCGCCGAGAGGTCGACGACGACGGCTTTTCCTCCGGCGACGGCGGAAAGCGGGAGCACCTCGCCCGAAGAGGCGTCGCGCAGGAACATCTGATCGGCAGGGGGGAGGAGCGCAGGGACAGGCGCCGGCGGCGGCTCGACCGGTGCCGGAGAAGCACTCTGTCGCGGCGGTCGGCTTTCCGGCGCCGGAGCGGTGCCGCACGAGAAAAGAAGAGAAAAGAGAAAGACGACCGTGAACGCGAAACGCATCAGAAGGTCTGTTCACATTCCGGCATAAGACAAAGACCGCCGGGGCCGCAGTAGAGCGAGGAACACTGATAATAGACACCGCATGGCTCGTCGAGGCGGCTGAAGTAGGTGCAGGTCCCCGAGAGCGGATTGCAGTAGAACTGATCGGAGCACTGGAAGGTGCACGGCGAGCCTTCACCCGACGGGAAAGTGCGGCAGGTGGTGTAGACGCTTCCCTCCCGGGCACACTCGAGCCGCGAGAAATAGTTGCACATCTTCACCTCGCTGCAGTCGGCCCCTACGGTGTTGGGGATCTCGAGTCCCTGGCAGAGCGAGTCCACGCAGTCGAGCCCGGTGAGACACTCGTTCGGTTTCTCGCAACTTCTGCCGATGCCCTTTTTCTCAAAGCAGATGCCGGCGAGGTCGCCCTCCGCTTTTTTGCAATAAAGGTAACTGAGACAGTGTTCGTCGGCGGTGCACGGGTCGCCCTTCTCGCCGCGTGAGAGTCGGGCGCAGCCCGATGAAAGGCAGGCGTATCCCGGCTCGCAGCGATCGAGGTTCTCGTTGCACGGTTCGCCCTGACGACGGTAGAGCACGCACCGTCCGGGACAGGCGCCGCCGGAGAAGTTGCACCAGCCGCCCTCGCACTCCTCGTCCTGCGTGCAGAAGTCGTTGATGATCTTCTTGCCCGTGAAGACGAGAGCGCATTCGGGGATGTCGAGCAGGCGGACATCGAGCGGGTTATAGGGCTGCATCCGGTCTATCGTCTCGAAACAGACCTTCGCCTGATCGGCGTCGAGGGAAAGCCAGCCTTTCACCTCCGCCTGTCGAAGCAGATACACCTTCTGCTTGAAGACGGTGTTGCGCCCCGCATGAAAGAACGGCCATGCGAACAGGCTGTCCATGATCGCCTTCGGGCAGGTCCCTTTGTTCGTCGCGGTGATGATGCCGCTCGAGTAGCGGGAGGAACTGTCGCAGAGCGTCGAAAGATAGGTGTCGAAGAACTGATCGACCGCGATGGTCCGGCCGTTCTTGCCGTCACCTCCGCACGCAGCGCAGAGAGAGAGGAACAGCATCCATGCGACCGCCGCCCGGGAAAAGGCTTTTGTCATATGTTGCCTCCGTCAGATGGTCTTCCATTTCACCGCCAGCGGCAGCCCGCAGACGGGACAGGCGAACACCGGTCCCCACAGCGGGTTCCCGCAGGCGCGGCAGGCGAACATCCGCTCGCGACGCCCGATCGCCGCCATGAGGTCCCTCATTTCGCCGGGCGGAGCGGCCTGTGCGGAAAGATAGTAATACAGCAGGGTGTTTTTTTCAACTCGCTCGCGATCTTGAGGAGCGAGAGGCTTCTGGTCGTCGATGAGGGCGAGGAACACCGCCGCCAACGGCCCCGGGACGGAGCGAAGGATCTCCGTTCCGCGGGGAAGATGGAGGAGGAGGTAACGGAGGGTCGTCTCCTCCTCGGGCCACCGGTCGACGCAGGCGGAGGAGAGGTCGGTGGCACGGGCGATATCCCCGGCGCACAGGGCGGCGCCGGCGGCAAGGATCTTGCCGAGAGGCCGGTCTCCTTCGCGGCGTGCCGCCCGTTCGAGCCATTTTTGCGCCTCCTCCCCGTTATTCCCGGCAAGCGCACGCCCCGCCGCTTCGAGCATGATGCTCAGCGATCCTTCGTCGGGATCGGCGCTCGCGAGGCTGTTCGTTTCGCGGCGGTGGAACAGGGCGTCCTCGAAGAGTCCTTTTCCGCGCTCGATCTCGTCGAGCTCGAGGAGCGTTTCGCGGCGCTTGGCGGAGGCAAGGCTCTGCTTGAGCGCCGCGAGCGCCTTTTCGTCGTCGCCGAGCGCCCGGTGGGCGCGGCCGAGAGCGAGAAGTATCGCGGCGCGTTCCTCGTCGGAAAGCGGCGTCCTATAGAGAAGCGTGCGAAGCAGGAAGACCGCCTTGAGCGGGCTTCCCTCGCGCCGAAGCAGGTCGCCGATGAGGACGAAGGATCTCGTCTCGTCGGGATACCGGCGGGCGACCCGCCGCAGCCATCGCAGAAGATCGCGGGGGTCTCCTTCAAGCATCCGTTCGATCGCCGGCAGGGCCGACACTATGTCGAAACGGAGCCGGCGGTTCGTACGATGCTTCGCCCACAGTGCGCGGAGAAAAAGAAGGAGCGCGGCGACGCTTGCCGCCGCCGCCACGATCTCGCGGTGATAAGCGGTGAAAATGTCCATCAGGGACGCTGTTCCGGATGAGGATCGGCCGTCGCTTCGAGCGTCGCAAGACGGCTTTGCGCCTTCGCGAGTTCCTTGAGGACGGTCCGATGTTTCCAATAAAGCCCGAGGATCGCGAAGACGAAGAGAAGCGAGGAGAGGGCGATGCCGATGAGGAACGATACGACCATGACCGCCCACAGCGGAACGGCATCGAGCCGCGTCACTACCAGATCGACCGGGACCGCTTGGTTGTTCTTGAGCGCGAAGAGAAGTATCGCGATGAGCACCGTCGTGAAAAGCACCACCAAAAACACCTGACGGATCATGGTCGTTCCCCCTTTTCCTGCCACTGTGCCAACAGCGCCCTGAGCGGCTCGTCGCCCGTCCGCGGCGCAAGGAGCCGCGCCACATATTTGCCGATGATGTCGAACTCCAGATTCACGGTGTCGCCGACCGACAGGGCGGTCCCGAAGGCGGTGCGTCTGAGCGTTTCCGGCACGAGCGACACCATCACGCGGTCGCCTTCCAACCGGGCGATGGTGAGGCTCACGCCGTTCACCGCGAGGGAACCCTGCTCCACGAGGAGCGGTTTGAACTGCGGCGGAACATGGATGGCGACCTCCACACCGTCGCCGATTTTTCTCACCGTTGCGATGCGTCCCACCGTGTCCACATGACCCGTGACGAGGTGACCATCGAGCCGGCCTCCGAGGATGAGCGCCCGTTCGAGGTTGACCGTCTGCCCCGCCCGATAGGCGGCGGCGCGGGTCTTTTTGACCGTTTCGGCCGACACGAAAAAGGAAAGATGCTTGGCGCTCCGTTCGGCGACGGTGAGACACACGCCATCCACCGCGATGCTGTCGCCACACCGCGCCTCGCCGCCGAACGGGTTGACGATCGTCAGCGTCCGTTCAGCGCCCGATGCGGTGAGCCGCACGACCGCGGTCGTCTTTTCGACGATGCCGGTGAACATCGGATCGCCTGCTCCTGTGAGTGGTGCGAAGGTCACTATATCCGGCACGGCGACCGTTTGCAAGTTCTCGCCTCCTTTTGCATTTCGCCTTTTTTCTGCTATAGTGTGATATCGGCGAGGGAGGCTGTGCGATGGATCAGAAGGAACGCCTTATCGAGACATTCGCGACATTCCCGTACGAGCTCATAGATGTCGTGCTTTCCAACAAATCGTTCATAGACATCAACCGTCTTTCCATCGAGACATACGAAGAGGCGCACGACTATCTCAAGAACTACGGCTACGACCTCGACAATCCGTCTCACGCCGAGCAGGTCCGTTCGATCCTCGGCGAGGCGAAGTCGTTCATCCAGACCTATCTCCACGAGGATCCGGAAGGGCTCACGCCGTCGCTCGTGATGACGCCCGCCATCATGTGGGAGGACGACGCGCGCAACTTCCTCGTCATGGCCTCCGAGAAGACCCGCTCCATCACCCAGCGCTGGGCGTGCGCGGTGCTCCGCGTCGCCCACACCATCACCCACGCCGAGAACGATCTCGCAAAATACTTCTTTCAGGGGATAACGAAGCAGATATTCTCGCGTTTCATGGCGCATCTCCATGTCACCAACAAGAACGAATACTACCTCGGACGCGGTCGCAATCAGATACGGCTCAAGCTCTTCGAGATGAAGAGCGAGAAGACCAAGGAGAGCCTCATCATGAAGCTTCTCCACAAGCGGGAGAATGTGACGGCCGACGTCTTCGACCGCATCGGGGTGCGCATCGTGACCAACGACAAGCTCGATGTCCTCCTCGTCCTCAAGTACCTCGCCGAGAACCATGTGATCGCCTTCGCCAACATCAAACCGTCGCGCACCCGCAACAATCTCATCGACATCAACCGCTTCCTCGAGGGACTTGTCCGGTTCCGCGAGGAGGACATATCGGGCTGGTCCGAGGAGGAGGTGCGCGAATTCTTCAAGCCGTATCTCGTCTTCGACCGTGAAAAGGCGCGGGAGCAGGAGGACATCATCCGGGAGAACAATCCCTATTCTTCGACCCAGTACACGAGCATTCAGCTCACGGCGCGGCAACTCATCACCATTCAGGACCCCTTCAGCATCAACACCTCCTACAAGTTCTTCTTCCCCTTCGAGATACAGATACTCGACCACGACTCGTTCGTCGAGAGCCGCACCGGCCGCGCGAGCCACGACGAGTACAAGAAAAGCCAGATCATCTCGGTGCGGCGGCGCGTGCTCGACAATGTGATACGCTACCATGCGCGGAAGAAGTGGCAGGAGGTCCATACCAACTGAGAGAAGGGGGCGGAGACGAGACGATGAAAGGAACAAAACGGGGGCTTTCACTGTTATTGGCGGTGCTCGCCGTACTGACGGTATGCGGCGGCGCCGGAAAGGAAGCGAAACCGGTACAGGAGGGAGCGATGGAGAAAGGATTGAACGGCAAGAAGATCCTCATGGTCGTGGCGCCGGAGCGGTTCCGCGACGAGGAGTATCAGGTTCCCTACGGCCACTTCACGAAGCGCGGCGCGCAGGTGACGGTCGCCAGCACGAAGAAAGGGACGGCGACCGGCATGTTCGGCGCGAAGGCCGAGGCGACGGTGACGGTGGGCGAGGTGAAGGCCGCCGACTACGATGCCGTCATCTTCGTCGGCGGCGCCGGCGTGCCGATCGTGCGTGCCGATGTCAAGGCGGTGGCGCTCGCGAAGGAGGCGAAGGATCGACCGGTCCTCGCGGCGATCTGCTGGGCGCCGACGATCCTCGCCAAGGCGGGTGTGCTCGTCGGCAGGAAAGCGACCGTCTGGAAAGGGGATGACGCCGAATACGGCGCGACGACCGACAAGGTGCTCCAGAAGCACGGCGCCTTCTTCACCGGCGACGAGGTCACCGTTGACGGCAACATCGTGACCGGCAACGGCCCCGCCGCCGCGCAGAAGTTCGCCGAGGCGATAGAGAAACTCCTCGCCCGCTAGGCGCAGCCGCAAGGTTTCCGGAAAATCTCCGCTTTCGTTGCTTTCTTGCTGTTGCCCACTATAATCCTTCTCGGCAGACCTGTGACCTAAATAAGGGAGCGCCTCATGGCCGACGAGATCAAGCGCGACAAGGACGATGTCATTTATAAGTTCCTCCGCAAGTCACCCCGCGTGGATGCCGAGTTCGAGGTGTCGTTCGAGGTGAGCGAGGGCGGACCCCACAACTTCTACACCGGCATCACGCAGGACATTTCGCAGGGAGGGATCTTCCTCGCCACGCACCGCATCCTTCCCATCGGGTCGAAGCTGCGGCTCACCTTCACGCTCCAAGGACGCGAGATAACGGCCGAGGCCGAGGTGGTATGGACCCGTCCGCGCGAGGCGGCGGGGCCCGGGGTGGAGCCGGGCATGGGGATGTGTTTCGTGAACATCGCGAAAGAGGATGAGGCGTTCATCGCCGCCTATGTCGCCGAGCGGGAGACCATCTACTACGACGGCGACCAGTAGATTTTTCTTCTAAGAATAAAGGCGCGGTCCGTGGAACGGCTGACAACACGCTACATTGCATGGACATCGCGCCGCGCCGGAAGGCTCACGCTTTTCTTCGTGATCCTCCTCGCCGCGGAGCTCTGGTTCCTTTCCGGCCACTTCCGGCTTGACACCGACCTCAGAGCGCTCTTCAGCGGCGGCAACGAGACGGTGAAGGACCTCGAACATCTCGAGAGCCGCATCGGCACCTCATCGAATGTGCAGGTCGTCGTCCGTTCCGACCGTTTCGAGAACAATGTCCGGTTCCTTTCCGACCTGCGCGACCGCATCGCGGGAGACAACCGGGTCCGTTTCGTCGAGCTCGAACGGGACATCGCATACCTCGAGGAGCGCGCGCTTCTTCTCGTGCCTCTCGACGAACTCGAGGAGGCGGAACGGAAGATCAGGGAGGTCATCGGAAGAGAGATCGAGCGGGGGCTTTCTCTCGATGCGAAAGAGGCCGCCGCCGCTCCCCCGGAAAAGGACCTCGAGGCGGAGCTCGACCGCATCGTTGACCGGATAGAGGCGAGCAAGAAGCGCTACGACATATCGCGCTACTTCACTGCCGACAGGGGGCGCTATGTCGAGATGAAGGTGCGTCCCGCCGGGAGAGACACCGACCTTGCGACGATCCGGGAGGTGATCTCGTTCCTCGACGGCGAGGTCGCAGCGTTGCGGCCGGAGCGCTACGGCGTGGAGGTCGAGGTCGGCGGGTACTACCGGCACCGCATCCGCGAGGTCGAGGAGATACGCGGCAACATCGTCGAGACGATAGGTCTGTGCATCGCGCTCCTCGTCGCGCTCATGGTCTTCCTCTTCCGCACGCTCCGCGCCGTGATCGTGATCTTCTTCCCCTTGTCGCTCGGCGTGGTCAGCGGCATCGTCGCCGTGCAGTATCTCGTGGGCCAGTTCAACCTCATCTCGGCCTTTTCCTTCGCGATGCTCTACGGCCTCGGCATAGACTATGCGATACACGCCTTCAGCCGCTATCTGGAGCTCAAGCGGGACGGTCTCCCGCCCGGCGAGGCCATGAGCGCGGCGTTCCGCAGGCTCCTGCGACCGCTCCTTTCGAGCACGCTGACGACCGCCGCCGCCTTCTTCACCCTTTTCTTCATCGAGTTCCGCGGCTTTTCCGACTTCGGCCTTGTCGCCGGCGTCGGCGTCGTATGCGCGCTCTGCATGACGGTGCTCGTGCTGCCGCCGCTCGTGTTGTTCCTTGAACGCCTCCACCCGATCCCGGTGCGTTTGCGGGACACCGGTTTCCTTGCCCGGGTGTTCCGGTCGCTCCGCGATCGCCGGTGGGCCGTCCCGTTCCCGGCGCTTATCACGGCGCTCGGCGTGGCGTCGCTCTTCTTCGTGCGGTTCGAGTACAACCTCGACAACCTTTCGTTCAAGCGCAAGTACGATCCGCAGGGTATCGTGAACCAGTACACCGAGCTTCTCAGGAGCGAGAACAAGGACACCCTGTCGGTGAGCATGCCGTCGTTCTACCTTACCGATTCGAAAGAAGAAGCGCGTGCCGTCGCCGAGCGGCTCTATCGGATGAAGGAAGAGGACAAGACCTCCATCCACATCCGTGGCATCTTCGCGCTTTCCAACTTCGTTCCCGCCGATCAGGAAGAGAAACTGCGCGTCGTTGCCCGCATCCGTCGTCTCGTCGAACGGAAAAAGGAATTGCTTCCCGATGCCGCGAAAGAGCGCCTCGAACGGGACATCATGCCGCTTCTGCGGGTCTCCGAGCCGATCGTCGAAGAGAACCTCCCCGGCTGGATACGCGACAAATTGGCCGAACGCGACGGGAGCGTCGGAAAGTTCGTCATGGTGATGCTTACCGGCAACAAGGCGGACATCAACCGCGTGCTCGACATCAAACGGGAGTTCGGCGTCGTTCAAGGCAAAGAACGATCTCACAAGCTCTACGGCAGTTATCTGCTGCTCGCCGACATCAAGGGGGTTTTGCAGAAGGAGGCGCCGCTTGCGGTCTTTCTCGCCTTCTCGGCGGTCTTCTTCCTGCTGCTCCTCACCTTCCGGTCGCTCAAGGCCGCAGTGGTCGTCTATCTGCCGCTCATCGCCGGAATCCTGTGGATGTGCGGGGTGATGGCGCTCTTCGGCATCAAGGTGAACCTCTTCAACATGGTGATACTTCCCACCATCATCGGCATCGGCATAGACGCCTCGATCCACCTTTACAGCCGCTTCCGCGAAGAGGGGCCGTCGGGCGTCGAGCGGACGCTCGCCGAGACGGGGAGGGCGATCCTCTACAGTTCCCTCACGACGCTCATCGGTTTTCTGAGCCTTCTCTACGGGGCGCACAAGGGGGTCATCTCGATCGGCACGGTCGCCGCGATCGGCATGGGGTGCGTCACCATGGCAATACTTGTGTTTTTTCCCGTCATTTTGTATCGTTGGCATCGAGAGCGATAAACCGCAAGGGAGGAGACGACGATGAGAAAAGAGGTGATGATGATGGTTATCTGTATGGCGCTCGTCTGTGCCTGTCGCCCGGCCGCCGACGGAGAAGGAGCGGCGGGCCCCGAAAACGCCCGGCGCGACATCCCGGACAAGTACAAGTGGGCGCCCGAGCACATCTATGCCACGCCGAAGGATTTCGAAGACGACTTCGGCATCGCCGAGAAACTGGTGACGCAGGTGAAAGGCTTCGCCGGCATGCTCGGCTCGAAGGAGCAGGCCCGGGTCGCTATCAAGACCTACTTCGAGGCGATGCGGCTTCTCTATAATCTCGACACCTACGCCGGGCGGGTGCGCGACAGCGACATGAACAATCCCGAGGCGCAGAAGATCGCAGGCCGTGTCGAGACGCTCTTCACCCAGTTTGCCGCGGCCTCCAGTTACCTTGTTCCTGAACTTCAGTCTCTTCCCGACGAGACGATAAAGGACTATCTCACCGACCCGGTCTTCAACGACTATCGCCGCTTCATCGGCGAGGCGCGCCGCTGGAAGTTGCATACCCTCACCGCGGCCGAGGAAAAAGTGCTCGCCGAGTTCCTCGGTGTTGGGTACGCCCCCTATGAGTCCTACACCGTTTTCACGACCGCCGACATGGTGCGTCCGCCGTTCACCTTCAGCGACGGCACGACGATAGCGCTCGACGACCCGATGTATGTCAAGTACCGCTCGATGTACGACGCCGCCGATCGCAAACGGCTCTTCGAGGCCTTCTGGGACAACTATGGGAAGTACCGCAACACCTTCGCGAAGACGCTCACCTACCAGACCAAGTACTATTGGACCGACGCGCGGCTCCGCAAGTTCAACTCGTCGCTCGAGAAGAAGCTCTTCGAGAAGGAACTGCCCCCCGAGTTCTACGGCAACCTCATCTCCCACATCCGCGCCATCCTGCCGGCGCTCCACGAGTACATGACGCTCAAGAAAGAGATGCTCGGCGTTGACAAGGTGCGGGTCCACGAGCTCTATGTACCGCTCACCAATGTGCGGACCAAGGAGACCTACTCGTTCGAAAAGGCGGGCGACATCATCATGTCCGCCATGGCTCCCATGACCGACGAGTTCAAGGCGATGATGAAACAGGGCATGACGCCCGGATCGGGCTGGATAGATGTCTATCCGGCGAAGGGAAAGGCCGACGGCGGCTACTGCGCCGGCGGCGCCTACGCGGTGCATCCCTACATCCTGCTCAACTGGACCGACGACTTCGAGTCGCTCACGACGCTTGCCCACGAGATGGGACACGCGATGCATTCCTACTTCTCGAACAAGTACCAGCCGTTCCCGACCGCCGACTATAACCTGTTCGTCGCGGAGGTCGCTTCGGTGTTCAACGAGCAGATGTTGTCGGCCTATCTGCTCAGGAACGCGAAGAATGCCGACGAGAAGATCTTCTTCCTCAACCAGTTCATCGAGACGCTCCGCGGCACGGTGTACCGCCAGACGCTCTTCGCCGAATTCGAAAAACACTTCTATGAGATCGTCGAGAAAGGCTCCCCCTTGACCCCCGATGTCCTGAACGCGCTCTACAAAGAGGTGAACCTCGCCTACTACGGCGCCGACAAAGGTATTTACGAGATGGACGACCGTTATGCCGTCGAGTGGTCGTATATCCCGCATTTCTACTACAACTACTATGTGTTCCAGTATGTCGTCGGATTCATCGGCTCGCTCACGCTGGCGACCAAGATACTCGACGGCTCGCTGCCTTCTCCCCAGTATGTCGAGAACCTTCTCATGGCGGGCGGATCGCGTCCGCCGCTCGAGATCCTGCGCGCCGCCGGGGTCGATATGATGAGCGACGAACCGTACCAGCTCACCGAGAAGGTGTTCCGCGAGCGGCTCAACGAACTCCGTGGCCTGCTCACCGTCCAGAAGAACGCCCAAGGGAAAAAATAAGCGCATGACCGCACCGTCCATCGGATCGTTCTCGGTCATCGTGCCGGTGTACAACGAGGAGGAGAACCTGTCGGAGCTCCACCGGCGCATCGCCGGTGTTCTGGACGCTCTTCCGCAGAGGGCCGAGGTCATCTATGTGGACGACGGCTCCCGCGACGAGAGCTTCGCCGTTCTGAAGAGCGTCGCGGATAGCGATCCGCGGGTCCGGGTGATCCGCTTCATGCGCAACTACGGCCAGACCGCCGCCTTCGCCGCGGGCATCGCCCATGCGACCGGCGAGGTGACGGTCTTCCTTGACGCCGATCTCCAGAACGACCCGACGGACATCCCGGCGCTCCTTGCGAAACTCGACGAAGGGTATGATGTGGTGAGCGGATGGCGCAAGAACCGCAAGGATACCTTCCTCACGCGGACCGTTCCGTCGCGCCTCGCCAACGGACTCATCTCGTGGGCGACCGGCTGCCGACTGCATGACTACGGGTGTTCGCTCAAGGCGTACCGCCGCGAGTTCCTGAAAGGGTTCACCCTCTACGGCGAGATGCACCGCTTTCTGCCGGCATACGCCTATCAGAACGGCGCCCGCATCGCCGAGATGGTGGTGAGTCACCACCCGCGGGTCCGCGGAAGATCGAAGTACGGCATCGAACGCACCTTCAAGGTGGTCCTCGATCTTATCACGGTGAAGTTCCTTTCGACCTATGCCCACAAGCCGCTCTATCTTTTCGGCATGGTCGGCATGGGGCTCGTTTCGCTCGCCGTGCTGCTGGTGGCGTACCTCGTGGCGATGAAACTGACGACCGGCGCCTCGCTCATTCAGTCGCCGCTCCTCCTCATGTCGGCGATGTTCGTGATACTCGGTGTCCAGTCGGTCTTTCTCGGCCTCATCGCCGAACTGCTCATGCGCACCTACCACGAATCGCAGGACAAGCCGCCCTACCGCATCAAGGAGACGATCGGCATGCCGGCAGAAATAAAATCTTTACAGCATTGAAAGAGACGATATAGTGGGCGCATACGGACCAGAAAAGAGGAACTCTTTGAATATGGTCGTTTTTCAGGAGGGACCCATGAAGACGGTCGTCCGAAACCTTCTTATGTTCGCCGTGGCGGCGGCGGCGCTCGTTTCGTGCAAACTCTTCGAGCCGCCCATCGAGAAACAGCTCGACGAATTCATCCAGAACTATCTCTACGCCATTCGCGACGGCAAGGCCGACGAGGTGTACGACACCATGCTTTCCGCGAAGATGAAGGAGGTGTTCACCCGCGACGATTGGCACGAGTATGTGTCACGGATCTACAAGGGGAAGATCGGCAAGGAATTGCGCACCGCCTACGCGACCATCGTCAAGGAAAAGTCGACCGGCGAGTTCATCGAGGCGTCGGGGCGCACCTCGAACATGGGGCGCATGGGCGGCGTCATGAATCAGGACGAGACGCTCATCTTCAATGTCCATGTCGTCAACGAGAACGGACAGTTCAAGGTTGAGCAGACCGAGGACATGACGGCGCTCCAAGAGGACAAGGACGCCAAGGGCCGGCTCGACGAACTTCTTGCCAACTATCAGGGGCTCGTCAAACTCGAGGATGTGCGGGTCGATCCGATGCCCCAGCGGTCCGGTTGGGCGATCGTCTCCGGCAACATCCTCAACGCGAGCAGCGACCTCGACATGGTGCGGGTGGGCGTCAAGATAAAGCTCAAGGACTCGGCCGGCGATGTGGTGTATGTGCAGCGCTTCTTCCCGGTGCTCGATGTCCGCTATGAAGGGCTCCGCACGAGCGTTCTGCCCGGCGACGCGAAGTTCTTCCAGACGCAGATAAAGGACATCCCGCCCGAGTGGGATCCCCAACAGCCGCCCGCGTTCGAGTTCTACCTCATAGATGGCAATGTCATCTCCGCGGATGACCTCAAGAAGGAGATCGTTGACCGCGAGAAGATGCGGAAACTCATCGAGGAAACGCGCAAGGCCGACGAAGAGGCGCGTCGCCAGCTCAACGAGATGTGGGACAAGGAAAAGCGGCTCAAGGCGAAGATAAAGGCGATGCAGGAGCGCCGCGCGCAGAAAGAAGGCTCTGCCGCTCCGGAGAAGAAATAGCGGGGACTGCTGATAAGCCTTGAAAAGTCGGAAGGTTGTGTCTGCAAGAAACCCTTTTTGTTGACAGAATGACTGCGGCGTGGTACAAGCGGCTCGCGTTGGCGGCTCTTTTACTTGTGAGTACGGTAAGTTTCGCCGCCGATCGAGACATCTTCATCGTCTGGCTTCCAGCGAATTCGGTGAAGAAGGCCGAGAAGGTGTACTCGATACCGCTTGACTTCGACACCGCGGTCAAGCGGGTAACCCAGCGGCTCGCGCAGGATCCGATGGTGCGTTCCGACCTTCTCCTCAACGAGAACGGATTTCGCATCTACGCCATCTACACCCTGCGGGAGACGATCGGCTGGCGGAAACTCCTCATCATAGAAGAAGACGGCAAAGTGACGGCGCGCTTCTTCTAGAGAGGATCCGGGATCATCCAATGGCAGGATAACGGATTCTGACTCCGTCTATCTAGGTTCGAGTCCTAGTCCCGGATCCATTTTTATAGGCGACCCCATCGTCTAGCGGTTAGGACACCGGCCTCTCACGTCGGTAACACCGGTTCAAATCCGGTTGGGGTCGCCAATTTTTTTTCAGAACCACTTCTCGAAGATAAGTTCCCCGATCCGTGCGCCGCCGCTGAAAAAGTGCATCGCGGCATCGTTGGTGCAGAGGGCGTTTTCGCCGCAGGGGGTGACGAGTATCTTCTCGCGGTGGGTCTCGGCGATGAGCCATGGGCCGTCCCAGCGCAGTTGAAATGCGTCGTAGCGGGTTTGGGCCGTCCGTTTTTCAGAGGCGGGGACCGGTCGGTAGCCGCCAAGGAACTTTTTGATCCCTTCCGGGTACGCGGCGGGGGGCGGTCGGCGAAAGACCGAGATCGGGAATCCGTAGTCATCGAGGTGGACCGAGAGGAGCGCGACGACCGAGCGGTCAGGAAGTTCCTTCAGTTCGATGTAGTATTCCTTCACCCAGAAGAAGAGTTCCTTCGTGAGCCGGAACCGCGTCGGCGAGACAGGGGTCATCGTGAGCGTCAGGTTGCCCCAGCGGACGACCGGTTTGTCGCCTTCGATCGTGACATCAACCATCATGCGGTTGCCGAGGTAGCGCCCTTGAAGCGGACGGAGCCGCTCGATGTCGGCGGGGGTCGCCGCACGCGTCGGAGGCACCGGCGGCGGCGTGATGCCGAGCGGGCGGCCGAGCAGCGAAAGAATGTGGCTTGCCGCCTTCGGGGCGCCGAGGACGAACGAACCGGTGTTGCCGAAGACAAGAAGGGCGACCTTTTGCTCGGTGAACGCGGCGGCGAGCGTTACGAAACCTCCGGCGGTGCCGATCGCGGCGAAGTTGTGAGCGGAGAACGGGAAATAATCACTATAGCCGCCAAAGGTCGGAGTAAAGGCGATGTCGCCGGGAAGCCGGTTGGTTGCCGAGAGGATGCGGGCAACCGATCCGTGCGAGAGGATCCGTCCGGCGCCGGTCCATCCGTCGTTGAAGAGCATCTGAAAGAATCGGCTCATATCGTAGAGCGTCGAGATGCCGCCGGCGGCGGCGCGGGCGCGGCAGGGAGGATCCTCGAAACGCATGACCTCTTTGCCGCGGACCTGCCACCCCGGCTCTGCTTCGGGATCGTGACAGTCGCTCCGGGCAAGACGGCTTCTATTCATGCCGAGGGGGAGAAACAGTCGCTCTTCGAGGAGCAGGTCAAGGCTTTTTCCCGTGAGCCGCTCGAGAAGATGACCGATGAGTTCGTAATCAATGACGCTCCGCAGGTGACGGGCGCCCGGCGGCGCGAGCGGCCGTTCTTGGGCAAGACCGCCAAGCGCGGGCGTGCGAGCGGTCTTGTCGCCGTACAAGGCGAGCGGAATCCCCGAATGATGGGTGAGGAGGTGGATGAGCGTGAGTTTCTTCTCGTTCCCGTCGGCAAAGCGCAGATCGGGGAGATAGCGAGCTATCGGTGCATTGATGTCGATCTTTCCCTGTTCCGCAAGTTGCAGAACGAGCGCCGCGATCCAGAGTTCGGTGAGGCCGCCGATACGGTAAGGGGTCTCAAGTGAGGCCGGTCTTCTTTCCTGTTCATCGTCGTACCCGAAGGCCTTCTGCCAGAGGATCTGCTTCTCATCGAAGATCGCCGCGACGGCGCCGTGCACCTCGTAGGTGCGCATCTCCTTGCGGATGACGGAATCAGCCTCGCGAAAGAGGGAGGCATCGAAGGATGCCGCCCGAAGAGGAGAGAAACAAAAAAAGAATAAGAGGAAGGGAAGGAGCCGTTTCACTCAGTTCGCCGTTATCGTCATGTCATCGAGATAGACAAAGCCACCGGTCGTTGGACCGGAACCTTTGTAGACGCGGGTACCGACCCGCACATAGACTGCCGTAGAGTGGGAGCAGGGGAGCGTCATCTCTTGCCACGAGGTCGAATCGGCGGTGTAATCGGTATCATAGGTCGTGGTAAGATAGTTCTTGTTCGCATCGTAGAAGTGACAGGCAAGCCGTCCGCTTCCGTCGGGGTTGTTGTCGTAGAACCAGCCGCTTGCCGTGTAAGAGGTTCCCGGCGTTATCGCGATGTAATCGCTCATGAAGTCGGTCTCGGTGTTGTTGTCGAGGATACGCGTCAGCTTCACCGCGAAACTGCCACCATGAACGATCGTTGTTTCCTGCGCGACGCCGACGCCGGTATCGGCGGTCCAGAGGTCGGGCATCGCGCCGCTCCATGCCTCGAAGTCACCATTCGGAACACCGAAGACGCCCGTTTCGCAGAAATGGGTCTCGGTGTTGCAGACCGGCGTCGGTTCGGTGCAGTCGTTTGAGTCGTTACAGCGTCCGCTCTTCGGAACGCAGGTGTCGCTTGCGCATTCCTCCCATGCATCGCAGATCTCGCTACCGCACATGACCTCCTTTTTCACCATGTCGGCGACGGAGCGCGGCTCGAGTTTGGTATTGCTGAAACCGTAGAAAAGTGCGCCGGTTATCGTCTCGAATTCATCGCCGACCGCCGGCATCGAGTAGGTGTAGAGAAGGTCGTCTATCCGCAAGTTGCCGGTGACAAGGAACTCGCCGTAGCCAAGGGCTGTGTCGAGTACGGCGACATGTTCGATGGAGACGAGGACTGCATTGTAGTCGTCAGCGTAGTGGCCATCGGTCGCGATGTCGGCGGGTAAGACGAGCACCGGACTCGGGAGCGGGTTGGTACTGCTTTCGACCGTCACCGCCGTCACCGAGGATATTTCGAGAAGACCGTAGTAGTCCTGAAGAGCGCCCTGCACTGTGACGAGATCGCCAACTTGCGGAGCGGTGCTCCAACCATAGACATAAATGCCGCTGAAGGTGTAGCCGAGCACCGGATCGTGTTCGTCCTCGGGAACTTGGATGAAGAATCCGCTCGAGCCGACCGCCGTGACCACGCCACGCGTCTCGACATTGTTCCCCGGCAGGACGGTGCCGTTCTTGAGGTCGTAGATCGGGATGATGCCGCACGAGCCGAAGAGCGGGTTAGGCGTGTTGGGACATGGGTCGCAGGCGTTGCCGATGCCGTCGCCGTCGCTATCGGCCTGATCCTCGTTCGGAGTGTAGGGACAGGTGTCCTCACCGTTCGGTATACCATCGTTGTCCTTGTCGTTCGGATCAAAGGTCGGGTTCGTGCCGAGCGGTGTCGTGTCGCAGGCGTCGCCGGTCCCGTCGCCGTCGGCATCGGCTTGGATGCCGTTGTCCACCGGCCGGATCGGATTGAAGATGAGTGGGCAGTTATCGGCGGCGTTCGCGATGCCGTCGCCGTCGAGATCGTCTGTTGATGGACCATTGTAAGGTCGCGTGTCGTCGGCGCTCGTGCGAAGCGGCACGCAAGACGTTTCGCCACTTGGCGTTCCGCAGAAGAAAAGGTCGTATGAAGTGCTGTTGGCTGCCGTAAGTGCGGCGTAGGTCATGCCGGTCTCGCGCTGGATGCAGGCGGTCTTGGCTACACCACAGACGCCGCCCGGTATCGCTTCGCACCCGGTCTGGCCACCCGGAACGGCCGCCATGACGGCGCTGTCGCCATAGAGCGGGGTCCCGCCGCGGAGCGTGAGTGCGACATCTTCCACTCCGGCGTCCACGATCGCTTGGTAAGGGTCGTCCTCGTAGCCGGTGCCGGAGAAGATCGCGATATCGGCGAATTTGCCGACGCTGAGCGATCCGACGAGTGCGCCGAGCCGAAGCGCGACGGCGTTGTTTATCGTTGCCATCTGCCAGAGGTCGCGGGCGGTGAAGAAGGAGTCGAAATGGACGGCGTTGAGGTAGTCGGCGCACTTGAGTTCCCGAAGCATGTGTATCGATCCGGAGGGGGTCCAGTCGGTTCCCATGCCGATGAGTACGCCAAGGGTGTGGAAGAGCGTCACCGGTGCGGTGTTGCCGTAGAGGGCGATGTTCGAACGCGGCGACCAGATGTGGGAGGTGCCGTTAGTTGCCAGTTCGAGCACATCCTGCGCAGTAAGCCCGATGAGGTGGACGAAAGTGCTATTCGCTTCGGTGAGGTCACGGCCGCCGTTGGCGTTGCTCGAAAGACACAGGAACTCGTTGCGTGCCTCGGCGTCTATCCCTTCCGAGACATGGGGGAAGTAGCAATCGTTGTTCAGGCCGGTCGCCGCATCGATGTTCGGGTAGGCTCAGCCGCGGGCGAGGAGCGTGCCGTTACTGTCGCCGAGCGGAAAGGTGTTGTAGTAGACATCGGCGAAAGTGAGTCCCTCCGTATCGAAGAAGTTTTGGTCCACATTGCGGAGAAAGCCATCGGCGCCGCCCGATCCGGCGATGATGGTGGTGCCGGCCATCACATTGCGGAGTTCTCCCCACTGCTTTTGCGCGGAGGTCGCACCGCCCGATGTCGAGATCTTGGTGTGGCCGCGCAGCGGGATGCGCCAGTCGTGGCGGTGGTCGTAGCGCTCGGTTCCCCAACTGGCCGGCGCGTTGTGGGTCCAGCCCATGTGGTCATGGGCATTGATGAGCGCGGGAGAGATGACCCCCTCGGCGCACTCGATGACGGTGGCTCCGGCGGCCTCCGGGTCTCCGGAGCAGTCACAGCCGACGCAGATGATGTCACCGCCGGAACCGACAAGCACCTCGCCGCCGCGCAGGATACGGTCGGGGGCAAGGACAATGCCGCGCAGAAGTTTCTTGGCATTCCCGGTGGTGACCGTACAGAGTCCTTCTGCCGGTGGTGTGAGCGCGGCGCAGAAGGTTTCGGCGTATCCGGTTCCGGTGTCGTTGTCCGGCAGTTCGGCGTCTTCGTCAGGCAGGGAGTCGGTGGCGGTCTCATCGGAGGTGACATCGGGATCGTTCATCGTGTCCGTATCAGGCGTTGTGTCGGAGGCGGTGTCTTGATCGGATACGGTATCTTGATCGCTTGCCGTTGCGACGACCATGTCGTCGAGCGAGCGCGGCTCGAGTTTCGCGTTGTCGTAGGTGTAGTGCATGATGCCGGTGAGCGACTCGTACACCGTGCCGACCGGCGGGAAGGTGTAGGTGAAAAGGGTGTCGTCCACCCGCAGGTCGCCGGTGACGAGGAATTCGCCGTAGCCGAGGGAAGTGGTGTCGAGCACGGTGACATTCTCGACAGAGACCAGCACGCCGTTGTAGGCCTTCTCGAGCGTGCCGCCGGTCCTCACCGTTTCGGGCAGAACGACGACCGGTTCGGGGATGACGCCGCTGCCGAGCACCGTGATGGCCGTTATCGTCGAGAGTTGCAGGTTATTGTAGTAGTTCTGAACGGTTCCCGCCACCTCGACGAGGTCGCCGACGGTCGGCATCGTCACCGACGCGCCGTTCTGGACAAAGACGAAAATGCCGCTGTAGGTGTAGGTGAGTTCCGGATCGTGCATCGCCTCGGGCACCTGCACGAAGAAGACATTGTTGCGCAGCCCGGTGACGACCCCTTCTATCGTGGTCACGGCACCGGGAGCGATCTCGCCGAGTTTTATCTTGTAGATGGTCGCCCGCTCTACCGGGCTGATATCGGCATCGGGCTCTTCAGTGTCAAGATCAACCGTAAGGTCTGCCGAATCTTGTCCCTCTACAGAGTCGGTCGCATCCGCAAAATCGGTCTCTTCCGGCTGAGTCACATCGCCGTCGCCGGGACGGTCGGTCCCTTCGGCTGGCGTGTCGGACTCCTCTTCGCCGTCGTCGCTGGATTCCAATTCGTCGGCATCCCCGACGATCGCGTCGCTATCCGTCGCCGCGTCCCCATCCTTATGGATGATCTTCGCGCCCTTGTCGCATCCTCCCAAAAAGAGGATGACAAAAAACGCCGCGCTTGCTACACCGAACCACCGCGCCATGGCAGCCTCCTTCGCCGATATTCGCGATGTCTTAATTGTATCTTCGGAGAAAGAAGAAGCAAGGAGAACGGCTCCGCTAACCGTTTTTTTACTTGGGCGTCCGCTCCAGTTTTTGGATGCCGTTATCAATCCGGCGGAGCGCGTCGTTCTTTCCGAGGATGTGGGCGATCTCTATCGCTCCGCCGGGGGTGAACTCCTTTCCCGAGAGCGCGATGCGGACCGGCCAGAGGACGATCGCGTTCTTGACGCCGAGCGTTTCGGCGAGTTTGAGGAGCGTCGCACGGATCGTCTCGTCGTTCCACGAAGCGTCGGGTATCGCGGCGAGCGCTTCGCGGGCCGCTCTGAGGCTGGTGAGCGAGTTCTCGAATGTCGTCTTCGATTTCTTGTGGACGAAGAGTTCCGCCGGATAGTCGGGGAGGTTGTCTATGAAGTCGAGTTGGGGCGGGATGTCGGAGAGTTTCTCGGTCCGCTCGTGGAGCACCGCCGCGATCGCCGCGAGCGGCACATCCTCCCGTTTGACCGTCTGCCGGATGAAGGGGGTCGCCTTTTCGAGGAACTGCGCGGGAGTGAGTGCCCGGATGTACTCGCCGTTGAGCCATGTGAGTTTGACCGGGTCGAAGATGGCGGGCGACTTCGAGATGCCCGAGATGTCGAACGCATCGATGAGTTCGTCGAGGGTGAACTTCTCGCGGTCGGTGCCGGGGCTCCAGCCGAGGAGCGCGAGGTAGTTGATGAGCGCCTCGGTGAGGTAGCCCTTGTCGATGAAGTCCTGATAACTCGCGTCGCCGTCGCGCTTGGAGAGTTTGCGCTGGGCGTCGCGCATGACCGGCGGGCAATGGACATAGACCGGTATCTCCCAG
>CAYNMQ010000001.1:63353-70296 GCA_964398245.1 uncultured Spirochaetales bacterium
CCAGCCAAAGGCGGTGTAGAGGAGGTTGTACTTCGGCGCCGAAGAGAGGTACTCGATGCCGCGGATGACATGGGTGATGCGCATGAGGTGGTCGTCCACGACATTGGCGAAGTTGTAGGTCGGCAGGCCGTCCGACTTGAGAAGGACATTGTCGTCGAGGGTGTCGTTCTCGACCGTTATCTCGCCAAAGACCTCGTCCTTGAAGGTGGTGGTGCCGCCGTCGGGTATCCGCTGGCGGATGACCCACGGTTTTCCCTCGGCGATGAGTTTATCGCGTTCGGCGCGCGAAAGGTGCCGGCAGTGGCCGTCGTACTTCGGCTGTCTTCCTTCGGCCTCCTGCCGTTTGCGCACCGCGTCGAGTCGCTCCTTGTCGCAGAAACAGTAGTAGGCGTGGCCGCTCTCGACCAGTTTCTCGGCATACTCGCGGTAGATGGCTTTCCGCTGGCTCTGGATGTAGGGGCCATAGGGGCCGCCGACATCGGGACCTTCGTCCCAGAAGAGGCGCGCCTGTCGGAGCGTGTGATAGATGAGGTCAACCGCGCCGGGGACCTCGCGCTCTTGGTCGGTGTCCTCGATACGGAGGATGAAGGTGCCTTTATGCTTGCGCGCGAGGAGGAAGGCATAGAGCGCGGTGCGCAGGTTCCCGACATGCATGTAGCCGGTCGGGCTCGGGGCGAAGCGGGTGCGGACGGGCATGGGTTCTCTCCGGCGTCGCCGGTGTCGTCGTCGGTGATATCGTCTTCTTCTTCCTCCGGCTTCTCTTCGCGTCGCCGGAGCGTCTTGAGGGCAAGAAGCAGATTGATAAGAAGCAGGACGACCAGCGCAGCGAAGAGCGCGATGGCGCCGGTGTCGGTGCGCTGGTTCTCGCCGGCGCGGATGAAGAATCCATCCTTCGCCATGGTAAGCTCGTAGCGCTTCTCGAAGAAATCGCGCGCCCGCGCCGCGCCGCCGCTCGTCTCGAAGCGGTAGATGCGGCCGGTGACCTTGACCCGCATGCCGCCCGCGTTCTTCTCCTCCTCCTTCGCCATCGGTTCGCTCACCACGAAGCGGGGCGAGCCGAGGAAGTAGTAGAGCATCCGCTTTTTCTTGGAGAAACCTTCCTCCATCACGCCGCCTTGGATCGAGCGGATGCCGCGGATCGTCACATGGTCGCCGTCCTTCACCGCCGCGAGCGCCGTTTCGTTCGGCGTGAGCGCGTCGCCAAGGTCAACGGGCGGCGCGTCGTGGAAGTAGAAGCGCGCGCCGTCGAAGGTGAGGTACAGGCCGTAGAGGAGCACCGCGGTCGAAACGATGAAAAGATAGAGGTTCTTCTTACCGAGCACGATCCTGAGCGGCATCGTCAGCCTCCGATCCGTTCGATGAGGACGACCGCCTGCGCCATGATGCCTTCGCCGCGTCCGATGAACCCGAGTTTTTCCGCCGTCTTGCCCTTCACCATGACCGCGTCGGCGGCGATGCCGAGGAGCGTCGCGAGCGAGCGGCGGATCGCCTCGCGGTGCGGCAGGATCTTCGGCGTCTCGCAGACGAGCACCGCATCGCAGTTGACCACCCGCCAGCCGGCCTCGTGGAGCCGCCGGAGCGCCTCTTCGAGAAGGATCGTGCTCCGGATGTCCTTGAACTTCGGGTCGCTGTCGGGGAAGAGTTCGCCGATGTCGCCGAGTCCCGCGGCGCCGAGCACCGCATCGGTGACGGCGTGGAGAAGGACATCGGCGTCCGAATGGCCGAGAAGCCCGCGCTCATGCGGTATCTCGACGCCGCCGAGGAAGAGCGCTCTCCCGTCGGCGAAGCGGTGGATGTCGAAACCGAGACCGACGCGGGTGACCGCCATGACCTATCCTCCTCCCGGCAGACCGGCCGGGGCCAGCATGATCAGAGACAGCAGAAGATACAGCGCGAACACGGCAAGCGACCGTTTGAGCGACAGGTTCGTGATGGCGCGTATTCCCATGACAAGGAGCACGGTCCGCCAGATGAAGGCGATCGCCCACCCGACGACCGGTATCGCATAGAAGAGGTCGAACGCCGCGGAGAATCCGCTCAGGCGGTAAAAGTGGTGCAGTTCGCTCCGTGCGCCGAGGAGAAGCGAGAAGGCGAACAGGAGGAACGCCGCGATGACGATGCCGGCGATCGGCGAAAGGAACACCTGCGCGAGGATGTCGCCGGTCTGCATCTGGCCGAAGTAATCGAGGAGCGCCGACGGCACATAGCGCTCGAGGAGCGGCCGGTGGTTCCGGACGAGCCAGAGAAGCCAGAAGAGGTTGAAGGCGGCCCCGACCGTCCCGACGATGACGCCGTAGAGCGGGATGAACCGCGACGGCATCGGCGCAAAGACCATCGCGGTGAGGAAACGGCGCGGCGAAAGGAAAAGATCGCGCGTCGTCTCGTAGATCGCTTCAGTGAATCCTATCTTGTCGGCGTTGTCCCACGGCACGCCGGGGGTCCACAAAGGCTCCCGCGCCGCGCTCCGGAGACGGCGTTCCGGACTCGGCACTTCTCCGCGGGCGTGCGCCCCTTCGGCAGCGCCGACATCCTCGAACTCTTCCGAATCCTCGTCCTGTTGCGGTTGCGGGTTTTCCGGATCTTTTTCCGGTTCGCGCAGGACGCGGTTCTCCTCGTCGCGCATCGGCTCGCCCACGAAGATGAGAGCGCGGCACTTGGGGCAGGAACGCGGTCCCGGCCCCGGAACCGAGATCGGTTGATGGCAGTGCGGACAACTGGTGAGCACGAACTCCTCCGTTTACCGTGTCTCCATACCATATAAGCACCGCTGGCGCAAGAGGTTCTTGACTTTCCCTTTCGAGCCGGTAGCGTCGGGTGGGGATAGACACAGACGAGGACGATGGAGGAAACGATGGTAAGAGTGAAAGATGCGGTGGCTTTTCTTGCGGTGATGCTCCTGTTCGCCGCCTGTGACGACGGTGGGGGCAACAAGAACGATGTCGAGCCGGTCTCCGACGATGGTGCGGCGGTGAGCGACGACGCGACGGTGGGCGACGCCGATACGGCGGTAAGCGACGAACTCGTCACCGATGAACCGGTGAGCGACGAACCGGCAAGCGATGCCGACGATCCGTTCGCCGATCTCAACACCTTCCCCGCTTACGAGGGGACCTACGGTTGGGAGATCCTCAAGTCAACCTACGAGATAGACCCGCAGTGGGACGCCCTCTCGTTCGAGTGGGACTACTTCATGATCCACAACGAGGACGACTCCTTCAGCGGTTCGGTGGGCTACCTCATCGCGAACCCGCGCAATGCCCAGATCGCCGGCGGCGCCTTCGGCAAACTGGTGCCCGGCGGCGGCAACATCGCGATCGCGGGGCGCTTCAACCACGGTGAACCGCCGATCGCCGACTACGAGAACTTCGACCCCGACAACGGCCACACCTTCGAGGCTTCGGGCGAGGAGCGCTCCTTCTGGGTCGAGAACACGGAAAAAGGCTACTGGGGCCGCATGACGCCCGACCCGGTGACCAACACGGTGCTTCTCGAGGGGAAGACGGGACACTTCGAGTGGGAACTCACAGTGCGGCAGGACTGGACGATCCTCACGAGCGGCGACGATACCTTCGTGAAGGTCACCGACGACAAGGTGGACACGCAGGTGATGGGCTTCCCGGTCTCGCAGGTGTGGAATGTCCACATGTTCTGGCCGCGCACCAAGATAACCGGTTGGATAAAGGACCTGCTGGCCGACAAGACGATAGCGATAGACGCGCACGGCTACCGTGAGAACTCGTGGGGACGCTGGGCGTTCAATCAGGGAGGTTGGGACTTCGGCACCTGCTCCGACGCCGCGACGAAGGTGATGTTCGGCTGGCAGTCCTACCATTTCAACTCGACGCGGCTCGACTACCTCGACATGGGCTTCTACGACGGCGACGAGTACAAACTGGTCAACTTCCGCGCCGACGCCGGTGAACTCGGCTGGAAGCACGACACCTGGAAATTCGATCCGGTCGCCCGCCAGTGCACGCCGCACGACACGACGCTCGTCGCGCAGAACGACACTTACCGCGTCGAGGCGCAGATAACCATCGGCAACGGACAGGTGCCGATGCTCTCCGAGGCGACCGAGGTGGTCAAGAAGTATGTCATCGTGATCCAGATCCCGTGGTTCGAAGGGGTCATCAAGCGGGTTGCCGACGGCTCGGTCGTCACCACCTTCCAAGGGCGTGGCGGCGGCGAGTTCTCGACCGAACGGGCCGATGAGGGAACGACGAGCATGACCGACGAGGAGTGCGCCACATGGGGCGCCAAGTTCTCCTCCCCGATGCCTGAGTGATATCGAGAAGATAACATCCTGACTCCTTTTTTCTTGACAACCTTACTGTCGCGTGACTATGGTGCCAAACGGTTCTGTTTCGGGAACATTTTGAGAACGGAGTATCCTATGGCGCGTCTTTCTCGCGGCGGCTCATTGTTCGCCCTGTGCATCGGAGCAGGCATCCTGCTTCTCCTTCTACCCGACCTCGCCCTTGCGGCAGGCGGCGATGTGGAACAGAAACTCACCACAAAGGTCAACTCGGTCATCTCGATCGCGACCAATGTCGGCTACGGCCTCTGCACGCTCGGCGCGATCATCGGCGGCATCCTCTGGGGCACCGGCAATCCGCGGGGCCGCGGGGTGGTGATCGGGGCGCTCATCGGCGCGGTGGTCATCGCGCTCGCCTCATCGCTCATCGAGATGATGAAATAGCGCGCTTCCCGCCGGTGCCATGAAAGTCTGGCGGGTCCTCGGCGCAAAGGGGGGCGCCCTGCCGCCGCAGGTCGCCTTTCTCGCAGGCGGCGCGTTCGTCGCGGCGGCGATATGCTGGCATGGCAAAGGGCGCTTTTTCGTCATGCTCACCGCACTGCTTGTTGCGTATGGCTTCGGCTGGCTCCTCCGGCGGCTCTTCGACGGACGCGACGAGGTGCTCTTTCTCCTCTGGCGCGTCCTCTCGGGTGGTCGCGGCTCCTACACGCTTCTCGAGAAGGATCGGCGATGAAGGCGGTGTTCGATCTCCTTGCGATTCGCGGCATCGAGGACGACCTCATCGTGAACGATGCGTGGCAGCGCTACGCCGTCTTTGCGGTGATCGGGATTGACCACTATTTCCACGCGCACCTCTTCGAAGCCGCCGAGACCTTTTTCAACCGCGAACTCGGTGAGACCGATGTCACGATCGAGTGCTTCGCACTTGCTGGCGAACATGATCCCGAACTGGAACGGCACCGCACCGCCGCCGACCGTCTCCTGCGGGAACGGGCCGGTTTCCTTGCCGAGCGACCGATGCGCCGCTTCGAGACCTACCTCGCGGTGACGACCGACCGCGCCTCGGCGAAGCCGCACACCGCCGCACCGCGTTCTGACCGCTGGGAGGCCTTCTTCGACCTCCTCGGCATCACGGCGCGCCGCCTCACGACCGCCGAGATCATGGCGTGGTACTACCGGCTCATCCATGGCGACGACGACTTCAGCGCCGCCACCGACATGTCGGTGCGTGAGGTGCTCATCCAGCGCCCGGTCCGCTACGCGCCCGAGTGGGTGAAGATCGGCCCTGACCTCGTCAAGGTGCTCACCCTCAAGCATTTGCCCGACCGGCTCGACTACTTTGCAATAGACCGCATCCTCGACGAGATCGCGTGTCCCTACTGCTTCGTCTCTTCCTTCAGCGTGCTCGACCAGCGGACCGCGGCAGGGGCGCTCTCGCTCGTCCGGAACCTTTCCTATTCTTCGACGAGCGCGGTCGATGCGGCGGGGAACGCCGTGAAGCGACCGGTGAACCACGCCGCGCTCCGGCGCTATGAAGAGTCGGATGAACTCAAAAAGTACCTCGAAGAGTCGGGGCATCTCATCGTGGCGACCACCCAGAAGATCATCCTGCGCGACCGCGACGAAAGGCGCCTCGAGGAGAAGGCGCACGCGGTGATGACCGCCTTCAAGCGGCACGGTTTCTACTTCTTCGAGGAGGAGTTCTGCCACGACCGCGAGTTCTTTCGCTCACTGCCGGCGACCACCTTCTGCTCGACCCGCGGCCTCCAGGCGCTCACCCCGCACGGCCTCGCGCTTCTGCGGCTCGGGCGTCTCGCGCGCGGCGACGAGGGCGAGGAGTTCCCGCTCTACCTGCGCACCAAGTTCGGGACATTGTTCGCCCTCGACTCGTTCAGCAGTCGCCGTCAGCCGTGGAACACGATGGTGCTCGGTGCCTCGGGATCAGGCAAGTCGGTCTTCATGAACCTCGTGATCCTTTCCTCGATCTATCCGCGCATCGCCCGCTACGGCGGCGTCTGTTTCGTCGTTGACTTCGCCGGTGCCGAGAACAGTTCCTATCGCAAGTGCGTGCGGCTCCTCGATGGCCGTTTCATCACGCTCGACGCGACGGCGCGCCACACGATAAACCCCTTCCCACCGCGTGACCGGATGATGCGGGAAGGTGCGCTCGATGCGGCGCAGGTGACCTTCCTGCAGGTCATCCTTGACCTCATCGTCGGCAACCACGGCGACGATGCGCGCGCCAACCTCGTGCGGTTCCTCGTCCTGCAGGCGCTCGAGGCGCTCTATCGCACCCGCGAGCGGCCGCGCCTTGCCGATCTGGTGCCCTGCCTCGCGGCGGTCTCGTGCGACGAACCAGCGCTCCGGCAGGAGCCCGTGGCGCTCCTGCGCGGTTTTCTCGCGAGTCCCGAGAGTCGCCTGCTCGACGGCGAGACGACGCTCGACTACGGTGGCGCACCGCTCGTCGTCTTCGACCTGCAGGGACTTTCGAGCCTCACGCCGCGGATGCGCGAACTGATGACCTTCGTGGTGATCCAGGAGGCGAAGAACGCCGCGTTCCGCCGGAACGGTTACAAGTCGCTCCTCTTCGACGAGGCGGCGCAACTCATCAAAGAACCGCGGATGGCATCGCTCATCGAAGAAATTTTTGTGGTGTAGGTTGATGAGAACTCCGGGAGCGACGCGGGC
>CAYNMQ010000001.1:70306-83084 GCA_964398245.1 uncultured Spirochaetales bacterium
TCTACACGATCACCCAGAACTACCTGTCGTACAAGGAGTGCAACCTCTCCTCGAAGATCGCGCTCAACACGACCGCCTCGTTCATCCTTTCGCACGCCGAGGCGCCCGAGGCGAAGCGGCTCGTGGCCGACGACTTCGGGTTCAGCGAGTTCGAGCGGCGCGAGTTCGAGGCGTTGAGGACGGTCAAGCGTGAGTACGCCCTTGCGCTCGCGCGGCTTCAGGTGGGCGACCGTCTCGATCGGGCGACGGTGCGGATAGAACTCTCGCCGTTCGAGTACTGGCTCGCGACGAGCGACCGGAAGGACAACGAGCGGCTCGATGAGATCGCCGCGCAGCGCGGCTGTTCGCTCATCGAGGCGTGCGCCATCGCGGCGGCGGAGGCACCATGAAGAGCGCCGCTTTCCGCATCGTCGTTGCGCTCGCCATCGCCGGTTTCGCACTGCCCCTCGCGCTTGCCCAGACGCCCTACGCGCCGCTCGCCACCTTCGAGCAGAACCTCGCACGCCCCGAGATCTCGTGGCTTTTCACCGCGGGGAACCTCTTCCTCGGCGCCGCGTTCACCGTCACGCTCGTCGTGCAGGTGGTCCGCATCACGCTCGGGAGCGCCGCGGTCGCCGCGCTCTTTCGCACCATCGCGCTCTATGCCGCGCTCTTTGCGCTCTACGCCTACGGCGGTCGCGTCATGAGCGAAGCCTCGGCGCTCATCGTGACGGCGACCGCCGGCCCTGCCGCGACGATGGCCGACACCTACGCCGCGTTCGACGAAGCGACCATGCGCCTTGCCTTCGGGCCGCAGGATGCGACGCAGACGGGCGGGAACGGATCGCCGTGCGCCGCATCATCAGCAGCGCTCTTCACGCCGCCGTTCCTCTGGGGGCTCGGGTTTGCGTTTCTGTTCAAGGGGCTCCTCGTCCTCGCGCTCGCGGTGAAGTTTCTCCTTCTCGATATCCTCTGGCCGCTCGTGCACCAACTGACGCTCCTCGGGTTCATCTTCGCCGTGCCGTTCGCCTCGTTCGCCGGCTGGGAGCCGGTGAAGCGCTTCGCGGTGATGGTCGTCGAGGTGAGCGTGTGGCCGGTCATCTACAATGTGGGGTTTGGGGTGGCAGCACAGGTGAGCCGGCCGGCGTTCGATGCCTTTGCGACGCTCATGCGCGAAAGCGACTATGAGACGCTGGTCGGCAACCTGCTCGCGAATCTCACGACGCTCGCCCCCCTCATCGGATATTTTCTCTTTCTCATCGCGCTCGGTGCCCTCACGCCGGCGATTGCCGCGATGGTGGTGCGGAGCGAATCGGGTGCGGCGGTGGCGCAGGTGCTCTCCCAGCGCATCGGTGCGGTGTTCGGTGGCCGCGGAGGCGCCTCGTGAAAACCTCGGGTACGAAGAAACACCGCTTGCTCCTTGGCATTGGCTTCGGGGTGATCGGGGTGCTGGTGCTCACCGCCATCGTCCTTGTCGCCGCGATCGTCCATCGTGCCGTCCAGCCATCGACGGTGATCGTGCGGTGCGCCGAAAACGGCGCGGCGGTCATCGCCAATCCGGCTGCTCCCGATGCGCCGCGCGACGAAAAGGCGGTGCGATACTTCCTCGAGCGCTTCTTCACCGCCTACTTCGCCCGGGAGCGAAAAGAGGAGGGTGCATCGGTGGAGCGGATGATCTCTCCCGCGTTTACCCGCACCGCGTCTGCCTCGTGGCAGCCGCCGCAGTGGGAGGATGAGGAGCTTAGGGCGGTGGTCACGGTGCACCGGCTTACCCTGTCGGGAGAACCGACAGCGGGAAGGACACTGCAGGTCATGGGCACCGCGGAGGCGCTCTTTACGCCGCGGGTGCGTCTCGAAGCGTCCGATGTGCAGGAAGTGAGCGTGCCTTTCTTTTTTCAAGCGACGCTCTTTGTGGAGCCCTTGAGCGAGCGGATACCGTACGGGCTTCTCGTCCACTGGCTTGAGGTGCGCTTCTTCGAGAACGATGATCTGCTCAAGACCTTTCTCGAAAAGGCGGAGGTGCGATGAGTCGCGAAAGTGAGCAGTTCTTTGCCACCTACAGCGTCGCACAGGTCGAAGCGGCGCGTCGGGCCGCGCGCCGGGCGGTGTGGGGTGCGGCGGCGATCATCTTTCTCGTGGTCGTGGCGCTCGCCGGCGCCTTCTGGGCGGTCACTCTGCGTCCCGCCGCTGTCGTCGAGTACTGCGGGGTTTCCGAGACATCAGTTCCGGCACCGCTGCCGCGGCCGCAGGTGCTCCTCTTTATCGAGCAGTTCGTTGACCGCTACTCGGCACAGCGTCCCGATGCTGCCGCCGCGATCGCCGATGCCTACGGCATGATGACGCCGCGGCTCCAGCAGGTGCTCCTTGCCGAGCGCGCCGACGCCGGGCGCGTGGAGAAGTGGATGAACCAGAACATCCGGAGCGACTTTGTACGGGAAAAGGCGCGGATCGCGGACGGAGAGGAGGGACGGCTCACGGTCGAGATGCTCGGGAGATTCATCTTCCGGCCTGCCGTCGGCTTCGATGGCGACCACCGTCCGTATGAAGGCGCCGCGCTGTATGCCTATCTCCATGCCGCCATCCTGCCGGTGCCGGTGACCGCGGCGACGCCGTACGGGCTCCTCGTCGATTTCTACCAGATCCGCTTCTTCGATGATGCGGGGATGCGCGAGGCGTTCCTGCTCAAGCGCAACATCGTGTTCCCGGAGGGCTCCGATGAGTGAGATGCGTTCGAGCGCCGCCGAGAAGCGGGCGAAGGTGATGGGGCTCTCTATCGCCGCGGGAGGAGTCGTGGCGCTGCTCGTCATCGTGCAGCGTGTCTTTGTCGGCGGATCGCCGACGGCAACCGAAGAGCCGGCATTGGATACGAAGAAGATGCTCGAATCGCTCCGGAGCGTGACGCCGCAGGAGATCCGCGGCCTTGCGCGTCCGGCATCACGCGTGACGACCGAAACCGCGGGAAAAAATGCTTCCGAGACGCCGGGTCAACCGTCGGTCGAACGGCCACGCACCGCCTCTTCACGCAGTCTCAACTATCTCAAGGACAAGGAGATCATCGAACAGTACCGCGCAGTGAATCCTGCCGCGGCGGCCGACGACGGGAGCGCCGCTCCTTCCGGCGAAAGCGCCCTGCGCTACCGGCCGCGTCCCTTTTCGGCCGGGAATGCGCAGAACAGCCCGCAGGGCGGGGTCCGGGTGGTCGGGCGCGACGAGGAAAAGCGGACCGCGGCGCTCGATCTCCACGATGTCTCGCTCAAGGCGCGGCTCAAGTTCAGCATCCGCTCTTCGGCCTCGAACGCGATCGTCGCCGAGACGACGCAGGAGGTCGCCGGCATACCGGCGGGAAGCCTTCTCTACGGCACCGGCAGTTTCGCGAACAAGCGGACCTATGTGCAGTTTCACAAAATACGCGTCGGCGAAAAGGAGTACGAAATAAAGGGCTACGCGGTAAGCGGCAGAGACCCCGGCATTCCGTCGGAGGTCATCGAGATAGAGAACAACGCGAAGATAACCTTCGCCTCGGGCGTCACCGACGCGGCGGGACGGGTGCTCGACAACCTCGCCGCGACCGCGACCGGCGGCGCCACGAGCGGCGTCATCAGCGGCACCGCGGGCGAACTCAAGGAGAAGAACGAACAGGAGCGGGCCCGCTACGAGTACCGCGTCGGCGCCGGAACGGTGTTCACGGTGTATGTGGAGTGAAGTTGGAAAACCGATGACAAAAAAGGAGGCATTGGGGTGAGACACTTCTTTTTTATCGTGGCTTTCGGGTGTTTTTGTCTTTCAGCCGCCGAGGCGCCGAAGGCGGCGAAGCCCGACGAGCGCTTCATTCCGATCACCGAGAAGGTGGCGACGATAGAACTCAAGAACAGCGATACCGTCATCTACCGGACGGTCGGCATCGCGATCGGCGAGGTGCTCGTCCTCGAGTTTCCCGAAGGGGTGACGCTTGTCGGCGATCCGGTCGTCGGCGATCATGCGCTCCTCAAGGCGGAGGTCGAGGTGAGCCCGCTCGCGGTCAAGGTCTGGGCGCTCCCGTTCCCCGGGGTCGCCGAGAACGAGATGTGGGGGCTCAATACTAACCTCCAACTTAAGACCAATGTCGGCATCACCTTCATCATCAACTTCCGCGTCTCGGAGCCGGCGAAGGCGTCGAACCGCGTCATCTTCACCTATCCCGAGTTCACCGCGAAGCAGAAGGCGATGCAGGACACCCTCATCGAACTTAAGAACAAACTGCACGAGGAACACAAAAAGGCGATGGCCGAAGTGGACAAGCTGGCCGAGCAGAAGAAACTCGAACTGCTCACCCGCGAGTTCGGCGAGTTCTTCATGTGCAACACCTACCGCAACCGCGAGGAGGAGGATCTCGTCTTCCTCTCGAGCGACCGCATCTGCAAAGTCGGTCCCGAGACGATACTCATCAACTTCCTCGTCAAGAACCGCTACCGCAACTACTTCTACCTCAAGGAGGTGAAGGTCTATGCCCTGCAGGGCGGCGCCGAGGTCGAGATGGATGCCTTCTACTGGGTTGACAAGTACGGCATCAAGTTCGACGAGGTGCTCAAGGGCGCCGTCGGCTTCACGATAAAGGATTACACGCCGCAGTATGTCATCGAGGTCACCGAAGAGAGCGGCAAGATGCGGCGCATTCGCCTCACGGTGGGGTTCTGAGATGCGGCGGCTCTTTGTGTTGGCTGTTTTGTTGGGGACGCTCGTTGCGCGCGCCGAGGAGGGCGAGTGGCAGTTCCACCTCGGCGGCGGCGGCTACTTCCCGCTCACGCTTAAGGCCGACGACCGCACCGTGGTCGTGCTCGCCTCGTGGCAGGTCGCGGCGGCTTCGTTCTTCGGGTTCACCGACAACTTCGACCTCGGGCTCCAGTACGGGGTCACCTACCTCGCCGACATCTACGCGAAGGAGACCTTCAACGGGATCGTCGGCAAGGAGTACTTCAACTACCTCGCGAACCGCCTCACGCTCCTTGCCCGCTACAACATCTATCCCGGCTACCCCGTATCGCCGCACCTGTTCGCCGGCGGCGGGATGCTCATCGAGACCTTCCGTGAGCGGGCGTTTTACACGAAGAGCGGCCTTGTGGTGGACGACTTCGACGGGCCCGACTACGCGCGGGTCCAACCGTGCCTCACCGCCGGGTTCGATGTGCAGTACCGCGTGTGGGAGTGGCTTATCCTCTCGGTGCAGATGGGATTCTCGTGGTCGCCGCGCACGATGTTCCTCGACACCCATTTCTTCGTGGGAGCGACCTGGTTTCTCAAGAGTTACTACCTTCTTTAGGCATAGCAACGATGGAACGGAGGTGATCAGATGAAACGACTTGGTATCCTGCTCATGCTTCTCATGTTTTCGCTCGTTTCCTGCGAGAGCAAGCGCCCGCAGGGCAACGGCTCCTTCACGGTGACGATCGAGGGCCGTTCGATCCTCACGAATGCAACGATCACAGTGACGAAGGAGGGGAGCGGCGAGGCGCTCGCCGAAGGGACGAGCGATGGCGACGGCCTCTTCTCTCTCGGTGCGGTGAGCGCGGTCGGCAACCTTCGCGTGAAGGCCTGCGGTGGCCAGTTCTTCAGCGCCGGCGCGCAGGAAGCGGTTTCCTTCAACGGCTGTCTCGAAGCGCGGACGACGGTGAGCGACCAGAAGAAGGTGACGGTGTTCGTTGACTTCGTCTCGACCCTCGCGGCGACCTACGGCACCGACACCGCCGAGGAAGAGGTGCGTGCGTACCTTGCCCTCTCGGCCGATTCGGCGGCGCTCGAGGAGACGACGCTCACCGACGCGACGAAGCGCTACCTCTGGCAGGAGGCCTTCGCGATCGTCGCGCGCGACATCGCGACCGCCAACGAGATCGGTGTCGAAACTTCGCTTTCGACCGAGAAACTCTGGGGTCTCGTGCTTGACGACCTCGCCGACGACCACATCATCAACGGCTCGGCGGGCGCGAAGTTCGGGCCGGCGCTCCTCGTGGACGAGCAGGTGCTCCGGACGCTCGTTCCGGCGGCGCTCGCGCAGGTCTCCGCGACCTTCACGGCGAGCGACCTTGCCGACTGGGCGCACCATCTCGCGGTGACCCCCGCGGCGTTCCTCGAGGGAGGCGAAGAGAGCGACGGAGACACCCTTCCCGACGAGACGGGCGACGAGACGCTCTACCCCGACTACGACACCGTCGGCAACCCGCCGGCGATCGAGATAAAAGAGCCGAAGAACAACGCGGTGCTCTTCGGTACCATCGCGATCCGCGCCCAGCGGACGCTCGACTCCTGTCCGCTCGTGTCGGTGAACTGCACGATGACCGATAGCGACGGCGCGGGAGTAGTGCTCACCGACACCCACCCGCACGCCGAGGTCTTCGAGGCGACGCTCGACACCGTGGCCAGAGAGCTCGCCGACGGTCAGTACACGGTGACCTGCAGCGGTTCGAACGGGATCCAACAGGCAAACAAAAGCGTCAAGATAACGCTCTCGAACCACAACCCGGTCACGATCCTCACCTATGTGACCGGGAAGGTGAGCGGCATCGAGTCGGCAGAGATATTCGACGCGGCTGGCACGAAGGTGGCGACGCTCACCGAAGAGAACGGCGCGGTGCAGGGCGATCTGCCGCCGGGCGAATACACGGTGAAGGTGACGGGCGGCGAGTACGAGTCGGCGGTGTTCACCAACGCGAACGGTGACCCGAAGACGCTCGAACTCGCGACCCCGCTCCGGAGCCGGTTCGTGGTGGAGGCGGGAAAGACAACGAAAGTCTATGTGACGCCGATTACGACGGTGCGCGAGATCGTCTACCTCGGGCTCAAGGAGAAAGGTGGCCGCACCGAGGACGAGGCGATAGACGACGCGCTCGAACTGCTCGAAACGCACTATGGCGAAGGCCTCCAACCCTACGGGCGTCCTCAGGCGGGCGAACCGGGCGAAGGGGCGACCCAGCACTGGCTCGCGAATGCGGCGTTCGAGCAACTTGCCGCCGACATCGCCGCGGCGAAAGGACTTTCGAGCGGCGCGGTGCTCATGGACGATGTGCTCGATGTTCTTGCCGCCGACCTCGTGGAGGCAAGCGCCCTCTTCGACGGCTACGACCGGAACGAGGAGACGCTCAAGATACAGGGCTTCGCGGTGGACTCCTACCTCTACCGGTATCACTACGCGGTGGCGCTCAAGCGGTTCATCGAAGAGAAGACGAGTTACGCCTATCAAGACTTTCAGGCGATGATCTACCACTGCGCGATGGATACCTCGGAACTCTTCCCCGCCGACAAGAAGCCGATCGAGGTGGTCGCCCAGCCGCCCGAGATAACCGCTCTCTCGTTCAAGCGGCCCGAGGAGAGCGCCTTCACGACCTACAGCGATCCGAACGCGATACCCTTCGTGCGCGATGCGCTCGACCTGCGGTTCGGCGTGAGCCTTGGCAAAACCGCCACCCTTGAAACGCTCGAGATACTGCTCGATGGAACGACGCCGCTCGCTGACCTTGGTGATCTGGTGAAAGAGGGGGCGCTCTACCGGGCGGACAGCCTTGTGATAAGTGGCAGTGACGGCGAACGGAGCCTCACGCTCAAAGCCGCTGACGACCAGAACAACCGCGGCCAGCGGGTGATACGAGTGATAAAGGACACGGTACCGCCGGGAGTGACGGTGACGCCACCGGCCGCCGAGGTGATAAAGGGCGACATCACCTTCAGTTTCACCGCGAGCGACGAGTACCTCGCGAAGGAGTACTACACGGTAACGCCGCAGGGAGGAAGCCCGACCACCTATCCGTACGAACCGGTGAGCGACTCGGGGACGATAACGCTGAGCGAGATAACGGAGGACGGGACCTACAGCGTGACCTTCACGGCGGAGGACAAGGCGGGCAACAAAGGCTCACAGAGTTTCACGCGGACACGCGACACGACGCCGCCTGTTGCGATGATAACGGTGGAGACGCTCGAAGAGACGCCGCGGCAGATGCCGACAGCGAACAAATGGGTGAATGTGAACGATTTTGAGGTTCTGTTCAGCGGGGTGAGCGACCGCCCGGGGAGCATGCTTACCTACCGGTACACGGTGAGCCGCGGCGGGGTAGTTGAGCAGGCGAGTTATCAAACGACCGGCTCATCGTGGGAGTCGGTGCAGTATCTTTCCGATCTTGGCGAGACCGACAAGAGCAACCTGTTGCAAACGAAGAACACGGTGACAGCGTGGGTGGTTGATGAAGTGGGCAACGAGAGCGCGAAACAGACCTTCGACATCTATGTGGACACCGTGCCGCCCGTGCTGACGGTAGGTGATGTGCCGACAGTGCCGGTTAACGCGTTTACTTTTACTTACACTGCTACCGATACGAATATGAAGCGGGTATGGATCACCGACGAAGTTGGCACGGATATCACAATTACAGAGGGAGCATCTGGTACTAGGAACTATTCTCTTGATTGTTCAACGGGGGCTAAAGAGGGCATTCATGTGGTGACTTTCCGTGCTGAAGACGAGGCCGATAACAAAGCGCCTGAAGTAGAAAAAACGCTTCGTATCGACTGCACCGCTCCCGTCTTCCTCAGCGATCCCTTCGCGGGGACGCCGATCGAACAGGATGGCGTTTTCGTGAATCTGAGTGACCTTACGCTCTCGGTTTCGCTGAGCGAGGCGGCGACGGTGCATTACGACCTCCTCAAGGACAATGTGCCGACCTCGTGTACTGGCGACATCTCCTATGGCGGGAGCGGTGTTCTTCCGGTATCCTGCCCTTTTGTAGTCGGCGGGGCGAATGACGGGACCTACACCTTCGTTCTCTCCGCCACCGATGTTGCCGGCAACAAGAGCGTAGAACTGCGCCGGACCTTCACCCTCGATACGGTTGCTCCTGTCTTTTCTTATACTACCCTTTCTAAAACGCTCCCGTGGAATCCGTTCAGGGAAACGGGAGATACCCTCGTCACCTTCGAAGCGCAGGATGCCAATTTCACCTATTGTACCTATCGGATGAATGAAACCAATGTACTCGAGATATCTCCCGACTCGATAAAGAAGAATGGAGCAGGAGAGGATACCGGGAAACTCGAACTTACACTCAAAAATCTCAGTGGCGCCTACTTTCGAAATGATGAAGATAACGAGATAACCGCCGAGTGCCACGACCGCGCCGGCAATGTTGCCACAGAAGCCTTTCGCTGGTTTCACGATGTGACGATTCCCAAGGTTGCTCTAGTAAGTACTTCACCGGCGATTCCTTCCCATGGTGTTTTGACCACCACACCGCTCACCGTGAACCTCAAGGTGACCGACAACAGTCAGGAAAAATTCTCGAGTCCTCAAGGACTGGTGCCGCGGGTGTATTGTCAGTGGAAAAATTCTGCGACGACCGATTGGCAGTACTGCGCCGACGGCAGTTCGGCAGGTAAGGAGCCTACTTATAACCCGCAGGACAAGTACTTTGCCGTCTCGTTCTCATTTAGTGGTGGCACGGTCAACAGGGTCTATTCGCTCCGCTTCTTCGCGCAGGATGCCGCCAAGAATCGCGAAGAGAGCGAAACGGTTGACCAGAACTATTTTCTTACCTACCGCTTCGACAATGTGGCGCCGATACCGCGCATACTCTTCGGTACCCCAGAGCAAACCACGAGCACCACGGCCAGTTATGTTTTGATATTCGATACGCCGATAAGCGATGTGAGTGGTGTGAAGGCCTACGCGAAGAGCGCGACATGGTCAACGACGGTAAGCTGTTCACAAGGGTATCTTCAGATCACGGGGGTAAACTGCGTCCCCGGGCCGTTCGGCATGCCTCTCTGCACCTTGATAACCGAACAGCGCGACGACGGATACACCTGTTCGTTCGAGAATCTGCCGACCGCTTTCGACGGCACGGTCTTTTTCAAGGCGAAGGACATCTACGGGAACGGCGACTACGATTTCTCGAGCACGGCAGCATGTGCCTACGACGGCACGAATCCCTGTCTCAAGCGACCGCTTAAGGTTGATGCCACTTTGCCGGAGGTCTCAGTAACGGTTGACGAGAACAGCCGCTATGTGAACGGGACCCAGAGCATCACGGCCTATGTGAATGTGACGAGTTCTTCGAACATCGTCTCGCAGAAGTGCTCGATCGCCAAACTGCAACCGCCGGTCTCGTATGTCGATGTTACGACGCCGTTCGATTGCCAGAGCGGTGTCGTAGTAATACCGTTGAGCGCGGTGAGTGGGCTCTCCGACGGGACCTACTATGTGCGGGTCGTTGCCCAAAATGCCGTCGGTAGCAGTGCCGGGACCTCGCAGTTCGTTCTCGACCGTGTCGCGCCGGTCGTTGATGTTTTCTCCGTAAAGATCTCCAGACAATACTATAAATCAGGCGAAACGGTGCCGCTTTCGCTCGAGGTTTCCGATGTCCGGTCGGGGATAAAATCTTTTCTCGTGACTTTGGCGGCGGGAAGGTTCAGAAGACCTGATGGAAGTATCGTTTCTTCCAGCGTTTCGTCGCCGCTTTTGTCGAGAACCTACCCGGAAGGGAGCAACAGCGTTTCGGCAACGGAAAGCGATGTTGTTCAGAGCGTAAGCGATATCTCGGGAGAGTACTATCAACTAAGGATCTCCGTAACCGACCGGGCAGGCAACACCTACACGGAATATAGGAACCTATCGCCGTCGCTTCGCATTCTCTCCTGTGTAGGAGGAACTTGTCCGGAGACGAAGATGACGCTTGGTTCCGGTCAAGAAGCGGGAGGCGTTTTCGGGGTGAATCTCGAACGGCTGCCGTTGGACACCTACGACGAAGTGGTGAAAAAAGCGGAGATCTGGGTGAACGGCCACCGGATCGGTCTTGGTGATTACTGGTATGACAGTGCGGAAGGATATTCTCCGTTCTGTCTGAACGGGAACGAGTTCGAGAACTATGCCTATCCGTACTCTGGCGAAGGAGGAAGCAGTTTCCTCAAGGCGCTTCCGATCAAGAAAATGAGCGACATACAGATCGCGGTGCCGGTACCTCGATTTCGTAATGCATATGGGGAAAACTATCCTTCGTTTTGCGGGAGCGACTGCGTTTTCAAATATCTTTTCCTTCCTGAAGGCGCGCAAATAAAAGTTACCGATAATTTCGGCGTCGAGAAGACTCTTGCTCTCTCCGACAAGAAAACATTTTCTCAGACAGAGTGCGGCATGCCCTATGGTTATCGGCGATGTTCGTGCGTGACCAGCGGATATCCACCCAATCAAACGGTCGTGTGTGAACTTCAGGAGTATGATTCGGTCAGTAATGCCGGCAAGATACTCCAGACGGGTCTTTCTCAGAGCGCCTGTTACTCGAGGCTCGATTTTTAGGGGAGAGACACGCATGAATAGAGTGCTTGTCGTCTTTTCCGTTCTTTTTCCTGTTGTCCTCTCCGCCCAAGCGGTCGTGTCGGCGCCGGCGCCCGATGCGCTTCTCGCGAAGGTCATCGCGGTGGAGGAAATAGGCAACGCCCAGTTCGTGACCGAATTCATCCCGCGGGTCCAGCAGACGATAGACCTTGCGAAGCAGACGCTCGATACGGGCAGGCGGCTCTACGAGATCGGCAGATCGGTCGCCGACTACGGCCCCGAGGCGCTACTCGGGATGATGAAGGAACAGTTCTGCGCCGGCTTTCCGGGAACCTGTCCGCTCATCGAGGGGACGCTCAGGGAACTGGAGGCGCTTCCGGAGATCGCTTCGCTCGGGAAGGGGCAATTCCTTGCCTACAAAAAGAGCCTTTCGGGCGAGGCAGGGCGCTTCATCAGCGGACTTGCCTCCGGCATGGTGAAGGCATACCGCTACCCGAAGGTGGCGGAGGCGATGGCGAAGTATGTGGGTGACGGCGTTTCGGCGGTGGACGAGATATTCGCCGCGGCGCTCGCGAAAAAGGGGATGGCGCAGAGCCTTCTCGCAAAGACGATCGAGGCGACCTCGGTGCAGGCGGCGGTGAAGACCTTCCTCGCCGAGGCTGAGCGCACTGGCTCGCTCACGGCGCAGGGGCTCGGCGTGCAGTTGGGCATCGAACAGGCGCAGGCGCAGGCCATAGAAACACTCGCCGACATCGGTAAGAGCGACTTCGTGAAGCGCGAGGTCGAGGAGGAACTGACGCGCCAAGGACTCGGACGCTTCTCTGAGGCTTACCGGAAGCGGCTCGAGGAGATGAAGAAGAACAAGGAACTAAAGAAACTACTCGAAACGAACACCGGAAAATGACGGGAGTCCTTATCGCGGCATTCTTTTTTTCGGTGGCTTTCAGCGACTCTTCTCTCTGCGCCGCGCTTCCTCTCATCGAACGACACGCAACGCGCTACCCCTATGTGGTGAACGGCGTTTCGTACCGGATACATCCGCTCCTCGTGCTCGCGATCGTCACGCAGGAGTCGGGCCGCGACCCGCACGCGGTCTCGCCGGTCGGGGCGCGCGGGCTCCTGCAGATTATGCCGCGGACAGCCGAACTACTCGGCTGCCGGAAAGAGGCGCTTGCTGATTCCGAAGAGAACATCCGGTGCGGCGTTCAATTCCTCGCGGCGCTTCTCACCTACACGAAGGGAGACCTCGTGAGGGCACTCTCGGGGTACAACGCCGGCTCACACTCGACCGAAAAGTCTCCGCTTTTGGGCGGCCGCATCGCCGACAACCCCGAGACGCGGACCTATGTGAAACGGGTGCTCGGCTATTTCGAGGAGTACAAAAAACGGCATCATTGCCGAATAAAGTGAAGATACTTCTCAAAAAAAGTGTGACAACGCCCCCCCCCGGGGTAGTTTGGGCCTGCTTTTCGCTGTTTTGACACCCGGAAGAACTCGGGCTGCTCGCGG
>CAYNMQ010000002.1:0-10116 GCA_964398245.1 uncultured Spirochaetales bacterium
GAGGTCAACGCCGAGACATCCCTCGCCGCCGTCGGAGTCGGCGAACAGAGGGGCCGCGGCGAGAAGGAATGCGGCAACGAGCACGATCTTTCTCATGGTCAGTCTCCTTTCGTTCGGTTCATCGGGCGGACCGCGGTTCCGCTGTGCGGGAAAAAGGATAGCACGGGAAAAGTTTTATTCAAAAAAAGCCGCCTCATTCGTCGGCATCCTCGCGGGTAAGTCTCGAGAAGAACGAAGGATCGGCGCGGATGAACTTCGGCTTTCCCTGCGTGACGAGCACCATGCCGGGCGGCATCCCCTTCTTTTTGCGGACGAACTTCCGCTCGGTGAACCAGACCTCGCCCTCCATCGCTTCGCGCGCCTTGCTGTAGAAGAGCGCGAGACAACAGCCGAGGAAGACCTCCTCCTCGGTCGCGACCTCTCCTTTGCCTTTGCGGAGGACGACATGGCTCCCCGCCTGCCCCTGCGCGTGGAACCAGAGGTCGTGCGGCGAGGAGATTTTGAAGGTGAGTTCGTCGTTGTCGCGCGCCGACTTGCCGACAAGGAAGAGACGGCCCGAGGGGGCGCGGAAGCGACGGTAGGGAAGGTGGCGGTTCGCCTCTTTCGCGGAGACGCTGCGGCGTTCGGAACGGTCGGGACGCGGGGCGGGAGGCGGCGTCTTTTCGAGCGTCGTCAGCGACCGTTCCTGTTCGGCGATGCGTGCCTCGAGCGTCGCGGCGCCGCGCCGGAGCCGTTTCGCCTCGGCGAAGAGGGCATTCATGTTCTCGGCGATCGTCCGTTCGGGGTCGAGCGCAAGGGTCTTTTCCTTCTCTTCGCGGTCCACCAGCGTGAGCGACGCCCGCCGCTCCTGCGCCGGCAGGGTGTAGAGCCACGATTTGATGAGTTCGGCGTCGTCGCGGTGTTTCTCGGCGCGTTCGAGCGCCCGCCGCTGTTCGGCGCGCATCTTGGCTATCCGATCGGTGATGACGCGCCGCATCGCCTCGATGCGCCGGCGGTGTTCCTCTTCGCGCCGCGCCGTTTCCTCGGAGAGGAACCGTTGCTCCCACTCGAACGAATCGCCGAGGCGCGGCTCCCTGTCGCCGAGCGGCGCCACGAGCGGCTCCAGCGGTGCGTCGGGGTGTTCCTGCCAGATGATCGCGCCGGTCTCGTCGCGGAGGAAGACCGCCTTGCCGGCAAAGAGCGGCACGACGAGCGTCACCGCGCCGAAGCGCACGGTGACGACGCGGCCGTAAGACATCTCGACCGCCGCCGCCGCGAGCGGCTTGCCGCCGAGGTACTTGCGGAGCGCCGATTCAAGAGGCGTTATCTCCTCGCGCGGGAAGGCGGCGATGGCGCGGACCGGGAAGAAGATGCGTTTGTCGGTGGAAAAGAAGAAGCCTTCGAGCGGTTCGCGGGCGCCGTAGAGCTTGACGAGCGTCCCGCCGCAGGAGCGATACACGGTGTTCACGAGCGCGCCGGCGCCGAGGTCGGCGAGCGTCGCGGCGGCGGCGGCAAGTTCCGAGAGGTACATCGCGCGGCGTCAGGGCGACTGGAAGAGCGCCTCGATGCGGAGGTTGCCCGAGGCGTTGCGCGCCCGGCCGCGGGCCCACATCCGGAGCTTCTTTATCTGCTCCTCGTAGGTGACGGCGAGCGGCACGGTGCGCCGGAGCGCCTCTTCGAGCGCCTTCTGGGTGAGGTCGCGCCCCTTGGCGTAGTCGGCGACGAGCGCGTCTATGACCATCTGTTCGAGTTCGGCGCCCGAGAAGTGCTCGGCGGCGCCGGCGAGTTTCGCGGCGTCGTAGGCGTTCGGGTCGCGGCCGCGGCGCGCAAGGTGGATGCGGAGTATCTCGGTCCGTTCCTCGGCGGAGGGGAGGTCAACGAAGAATATCTCGTCGAAGCGCCCCTTGCGCAGAAGTTCGGGCGGCAGTATCTCGACATTGTTCGCGGTGGCGACGAGGAAGACGGGAGCGCTCTTCTCCTGCATCCAGGTCATGAGCCAGCCGAGGACGCGGCGCACCTCGGCCGACTGCGCCTCCTGGAAGAGCGCCTTCTCTATCTCGTCTATCCAGAGGACGAGGGGGGCGAACGATTCGGCGGCGGCGATCGCGTCGCGCATGAGCTCTTCGACGCTCCGCTCCTGCCGGAAGAGGTTCACGAAGTCGAGCCGGACGAGCGGGAAGCGCCAGATGTTCGCGATGCTCTTGGCGGTGAGGCTCTTGCCGCACCCCTGCACGCCGAGGAGGAGGAGCCCCTTGGGCATCGGTATGCCGAAGGCGCGCGCCTCGGGCGAGAAGTTATTGCGCCGCTCGATTATCCACTGCTTGAGTTCGGCGAGTCCGCCGATGTCGTCGAGGCCGCTCTCGACGGCGACCGCTTCGAGCACCGTGTTGCGTTTGAGAAGCGCCCGTTTGTGGGCGAGGAGGAGAGGCACCGCCTTCTCTTCGGGCCTCGTCGCGAGTTCGTCGAGGAGCGCCGCGAGGCGCGTCGCGGGGAACCCGCGGATGTTCTCGGCGATCGCCCGGCGCGTCTCGGGCGCGAAGGGGAGCCGCTCGACGCGCGGCAGGAACTCGTCGCGGTGGTCGGGCGCCTCTTCGATGAGCGCGTAGCGGAGAAGGACGGGCGGGAGCGAAAGGTCGCGGCAGTAGAGGACGACCTCGGCGGTCGCGGTGAAGGCGGCGTCGAGGAAGCGGAGCGCCCGCTCCTCGGTGGTGAGCAGGTGTTCGGCGTAGGGAACGGCGACCGGCTCACCGCGCCGCATCGCGGCGATGACCTTGTCGAGAAGCGCGGAGGCGTCGCCGGCGCCCCAGTCGGCGCGCCCTTTGACGGCGATGGTGCTGAAGAACGGATCGTCGGTGCGGATGATGCGGAGCATGGCGCCCTCCCTCACATGGTCGTGAACGCATTATAGCGTGCGAGGCGCCGATGGCAACGATTCAGGACGACGCCGAGCAAAAAAATCTTGCGCAATGGCCGTTTCCGGCTACAATCGCGCCTGTTTTTCGCTCCTTGGGCGTAACGAAGCAAACAATTAACCCTAACGAAAGGTGGTGAACACTGCATGAAGCGCGCGAAGATCATCGGGCCTCTCGAAGTGACCGTGACCGACGACCTCGAGCGTGCCATCAAGATCCTCAAGAAGAAGATGGCGCTCGAAGGGCTCTTCAAGGAACTCAAGAAGCGGCGACACTATGAGCCGCCGAGCATCCGCGATCGACGGAAGCGCGAAGAGGCCGAACGGCGTCGCCGGAAGAACATGCGCAAACGGCGCGTGTAGTTCCCATCCTTTCGTCTCACATTTCTTCTTCGGAGGATTGTCGTGCCCCTCGTTGCGGCGGTGCTCCTCCTTTTGTTCGTTTCCTGTGAAAGCGATGTCTCCCATCAGCGTCCCGATCCGGTGACCTTCGTTTCGATCGAGCGTGCCACGACGCTCCAGTCGGCGACGCTTTTCCTCGAAGGAGGCGCGGTCGCGCGCACCTTCGGCCCGGCCGACGCCTCGTTCGTGATGCACCCCGACGATCTCGATGCGGTGTTCGCTCTCCTCGAAGAGGCGAAGGTCCCCGACGAGTGCCCGGCGGGCGATCCCGCGAGTGCGCCGGTGATGACGGTTCGTGTCGGGTCTGCCGAGAAACGGTGCGGACTTCCGGCGCATAAGGAGGCGCTCGACGCCCTCCTGCTCATTCCGGAGCGGACGATGCACTGGCCGTTCAAGCCGCAGGATGAGCCGCATCCGGTCGGGCACGCGGTGAACAGTTTTCAGGATTATTCGCCGCTTGCGGGCGACGAGTACTTTCATCCCGGCGTGGACATCGTGATGCCCGAGAACGCGAAGGTCTATAATGTCCTGCCGGGGCGCGTGGTGAAGTATGACTACTACGACCTTTCGGGCGGGAACGCAAAGGATAGAATGTACTTCGAGGTGGTCATCGAAACGGTGAACGGCCTTGTGCTCCAGTACCACCACATCGACCCCGACAGCGTGAGCGGCGCGGTGAAGGAGGCCAAGCAGAGCGGAGAAATTTTGCCCGTTGGCGCCGAAATCGGTTTCATCGTTTCGTGGACGGTGACCGAGACCGGCTACAGCAACGAGCCGTTCCACCACCTCCACCTCAACACCTTCACCCAAGACCTTCTGCCGCTCGATGGGCTCCAGCTCCTTCTGCCGCATCCCGACACCACGCCGCCCGAGATCGTCGCGGTAACGCTCGTGGACGCATCGCGGAGCGCGGTACTCGACCCGGCGGCGGTGACCGGGGATTTCCGCGTCGTCATCGAGACTTACGATCTCATGGACGACAACCCGTGGCCGCTCCCGCCGCGCCGCCTTTCGGTGACGGTGAAAGACGAGAAAGGGAAGACGCTCCTCGAGCGACCGGGCTACGATTTCGTCGCGGGACTCTCGGCGGTGAAGGAGAAGTTCGCCTGCGACTACTATCTCTGCGGCGACGCCGGCATGGCGAGCAAAGGCGACTACGGGCCGCGGCGTTTCTTCATCGAGGTCACCGCCTTCGACGAAATGGGCGCGAAGGCAGGGCCGATAGCGGTCTCGGAGATCGGCGCCGGGAAAAAGAACTTGACCGTGACCGCCTGCGACGAGTACGATACCTGCGCGACCCGCGATCTGGCGTTGGAGGTGCCGTGAGCGAACCCCGTTTCGTCGTGAGTCTCGGCGATGTCAACGGCGTCGGGCCGGAGATTTTGCTCAAGTTCCATAAAGCGCATCCCGATATGCCGCTTCTCTGCGTCGGCGACCGGACCGCGCTCCTCTACTGGTCGCGGGAACTTGGTGTCCCGTTGAATTTCGAGACAGTTGACCTCAACATGCGCTACCATCCCGAGCCGGGAAAGGTCTCGGCGGTGGCCGGCGAAGCGGCGGCGCAGGCGGTCGAGGTCGCATACGAAGAGGCGAAGCGACGGGGGATCCCGCTCGTGACGCTGCCAATCGCGAAGGAGGCGGTCTCCCTTTCGCGGCCCGGGTTCACGGGGCACACCGAACTGCTCGCGCGGCTCGACGGCAAGTGCTCCGACGAGGTGGCGATGGTGCTCGGCGGGGCGCGCATGATGGTCCTGCCGCTCACCCGGCACATCCCGCTCGCGGCGGTGCCGACGGCGCTTTCGACCGATCTTATCGTGCGGCAGGTGACGCTCGTTCATGAGTGGTTCCGCCGCTGGAAGAAGCGGCCGCCGAAGGTGTGGCTCGCGGGGCTCAACCCCCACGCCGGCGAGGGGGGCACCATCGGAACGGAGGAGATCTCGATACTCGTGCCGGCGATCGCTCTCCTGCGGCAGAAAAGGATCGCCATTGAGGGGCCGTTTCCTGCCGACACACTCTTCGCGCAGGGGCTCGCCGCCGGGGTGGACCTCTTCGTCGGATGCTACCACGATCAGGTGCTCGCCCCCTTCAAGATGTTCGCGTTCCACGAGGGGATCAATACGACGGTCGGGCTTTCGGTGGTGCGCACCTCGCCCGATCACGGGACGGCGTTCGACATCGCCGGCAAGGGCATCGCTACTGAAAAGAGCTTTGCGGTGGCGGTGCAGTGGGCGCTCGACATGGCGGAAGCGGCGCAATGACCAAATTCCTCCTCATGTTCGTCTCGGTGCTCGCGGCGAACCTGCTCACCAACCTCTGCTCGAAGTTCGTGCTGGCCCAGATGCGGGCCGAGTTCTCGCCGGTGACGGCAACCGCGATCACGATGGTGGCGCTCGTCGTCGTTCTTCTGCCGCTTTACAGTTACCTCGATACTTGGGCGACAGCGCTTTCGAAGTTCATCATCCGGACGGGGGCGAAGTTTCTGGGGAGACGGGTCGGATTCTTCATCGCTTTCCTCGCTCTGCTCGCCCTCCTGTTCTACGGCTATGGACGGTTGTGGTTCAACATAAATGTCTATGCGGTGCTCGCGGCGAAATACCTTTAGCGTGCGGAGAAGCTCATGAGCGATGGGGAACGGAAACTGACTCCCGAAGAGGAGGAACAGCGGTGGTTCGAGACGGTTTATCAGGGCGATAAGCCGCAACTGACCCTGCGTGCCGCGGTGACCGGCATTCTCCTCGGCGGATTCATGTCGCTCACCAACCTCTACATCGGGCTCAAGACCGGATGGGGATTCGGCGTCGCGATCACGGCGGTGATCCTTTCGTTCGCGATATGGAATGTCATCTCGAAGGTGTTCCGGACGCAGAACATGACGCTCCTCGAGAACAACATCATGCAGTCGCTCGCCTCGGCGTCGGGCTACACGACCGGCGGGACGCTCGTCAGCGCCATCGCCGCGTATCTTCTGGTCACGGGGCACCATCTCAACATCGTTGTGCTCGGGCTGTGGATCATGCTCATCGCGCTTCTCGGCACCTTCATGGCGATACCGCTCAAGCGGCAGATGATCAATGTCGAGAAACTCCCGTTCCCTTCCGGCACCGCGTCGGCCGAAACGCTGAGGAGCCTCTACTCGTCGGGCGTCGAGGGGGTCCGCAACGCACGGGTGCTTTTTGCGACCGCCGGGCTCGGCGTTCTCAACAAGGTGCTCGGCGAGGATCTCGTCGGGCTTACGCGCTATGAGTACTTCGTCTTCGGCCAGTGGGCGCAGAGGTTCTCGATATCGCTCGAGTCGAGCCTGCTTCTGGTCGGCGGCGGAGCGCTCATCGGGTGGCGCACCGCGTGGAGCATCCTCTTCGGCGCGATACTCAACTACGCCGTCATCGCGCCGTGGCTCGCCGCAAAGGGGATCATCCATCCCGGCGAGGATGGCATGTTCTCGTACAGCACCATCGTCAAGTGGAGCCTCTGGTTCGGCGCCTCGGTGATGGTCATGGCGGGGCTCACCGCCTTCGCGTTCCAGTGGCGCGTCATCATGCGGACATTCGCGGGGCTCGGTGACATCTTCCGCAAACAGAAACGGCAACTGACCGCCTACGAGCAGATAGAGGTGCCCGGTTCGTGGTTCGCCGCCGGCATGGCGGTCGTCTCGGCGGGCATCTGCCTCATCATGTACTTCGTGTTCGAGGTCGGCGTCGTGATGTCGCTCGTCGCCATCATCCTTTCGTTCCTCCTCGCGATGGTCGCCTGCCGCGCCACCGGCGAGACCGACACGACGCCGGTCGGGGCGATGGGGAAGCTCACCCAGCTCGTCTACGGCATCCTCGTGCCGAAACGGATGGTGCCGAACCTCATGGCTGCCTCGATCACCGCCGACGCCGCGGGCGCCTCTGCCGACCTGCTCACCGGCCTCAAGTGCGGCTATCTGCTCGGCGCCAACCCGCGCAAGCAGTTCCTCGCCCAGTTCATCGGCGTCTTCGCCGGTACCTTCGTCGTGGTGCCGGTCTTCTATATCCTCGTGCCGGGTCCCGAGGCGCTCGGGACGCAGATGTTCCCGGCGCCCGCGGCGCAGATATGGGCATCGGTCGCGAAACTGCTCTCGGAGGGGCTCGCGAGCCTCGACACCTCGATCCGCTGGTCCATCCTCGCCGGCGCGCTCCTCGGCATCGCGATACCGCTCGTCGAGCGCTTCGCGCCGAAACTGGCCCGCTTCACCCCCTCGGCGATGGGGATAGGCCTTGCCTTCACGATACCGTTCTCCTCGTGCCTCGCGATGTTCATCGGCGCGCTCATCGTGCTCATCATCTCGTGGAAGAAGAAAGCGTGGGAGGCGCAGATCGTTCCCGCCGCCTCCGGCCTCATCGCCGGCGAGCGCCTCGCGGGGGTGTTCCTCCTCATCATCGGCACGCTGCGGGGATAGCCTGTTTTTCGCTTGCGTTTCGGAAAAGGCACCGTAAAATCCATTCAGTGCGGCAAGAAACCTTCAGTGCGGGGGGTGAAGATGCGCGTCCTTGCGGTGGTTCTTTCTTTTTTGGCGTTTCTCTGGTCCTGTTCTTCGGACAAGAGGGAGACCTTCGAGTGCATCACGGCGCTCGACTGCGCCGATGGCTTTGTCTGTGAAGATCACCGGTGGGTCGCACTGCCTGACCATACGGCGGTTGTCGAAAAAGATGTCGCGGTCGCCGAAGAGACCGCGCAGGACGAGGAAAGCCCGGCAGAAGATGCGGATAAAGAGGAGAGCGACGAGGCGATCCTCTTTACCGATGAAGGGAGCGAATTGTCCGATGACGCGGTCGAGGAGGAGGACGACAGTGGCGCGGCGGACGAAGCAACCGATGAGGACGAGACTCCCGATACCGACTTTGTCGAGCAACAGACCGAGGCGGCGGGCGATACACTCGCCGATACCGATGTGGCGGATGCCGATTTCGGGGACGAAGACCTCGTTGACGAACACCCCGACCTCGATGTGGATACCTATGTTGACACGACGCCGCCGACGGTAGTGGCCACGAACCCTGCGAGCGACGCGACCGATGTCGGGGTGGGGACGCTCATCGAGGTGACCTTCAGCGAGGCGATGAAGGCCTCGACGCTCACGACCTCGACGATACAGATGAAGCAGGGAACGACGCCGGTCGTCGGCACGGTCTCCTACACCGTCGGCACCTACACGGCGGTCTTCACGCCGGGCGCTGCGCTCGCCTATGACACGACCTACACGGTGACGGTGACGACCGGCGTTCAGGACGAGGCGGGGAACGCGCTCGCAGAGGAATATGTCTTTTCGTTCAGGACCGCCATCGAAGAGATAAACGAGTGCGTGACGCTGGGCAACCCGTGCGACGATCAAGGAGACACTGCGGCGACCTGCACCGACACGCTCGGCGGCTACACCTGTTCTTGTTCGGGCGGGTTCACCGCGAGCGGCGGCACCTGTCAGGATGTGAACGAGTGCGCGATCGGCAACGGCGGATGCGCCCAAGTGTGCAACAACGCGGTCGGCTCCTACAGTTGCGCCTGCATCAGCGGCTACACGCTGAATGTGGATGGCCACAGTTGCGACGACATCAACGAGTGTGTCGTGAACAACAACCCGTGCAACGACAACGGCGACGCGGGCGGGGTATGCACTAACACCGACGGCGGCTACACCTGCACCTGTTCGAGCGGCTACACCTTCCTCGGCGGCGGATGCCGCAACATAGACGAATGTCTCACGCTGAACAACCCCTGCAACGATTACGGCGATCCCGATGCGCTGTGCGCCGACCTGCCGGGGAGTTATACCTGCACCTGCTACCGCGCCGGCTACGCGTTCCAGAACGGAGCGTGCCGCGATGTGAACGAATGCCTCACCAACTACGGCGGGTGCCGTACCGGCGGCGACACCGCGGCGACCTGCACCAACACCGACGGCGGCTACACCTGCACCTGTTCCTTCGGCTGGTTCTTCAACGGGACCACCTGCGACCAGAGCGACGAGTGCGTCGGCAATCCGTGCGACGATCAGGGCGACACCGGCGCCACCTGTCAGGACGGCATCGGGACCTATTCGTGCACCTGCTCGAACGGCTGGGAGTTCACCGGCGGAACCTGCCGCGACATCAACGAGTGCGTGACGCTGAACAATCCGTGCGACGATCAGGGCGACATGGGGGCGACCTGCAACAACGGCACGGCGACCTATACCTGCACCTGTTCCCTTCACTACTCGTGGAATTTCGTCACCTGCGTCCCCGACACCCGCACCTACACCTGTCCCGCGAAGCCGGCGACCGGAACGGTCTGGAACTCCGTGAGCAGTTATCAGCAGACCTGGGCGGGCAGCGGGTGGAATCCGCCTGACAGCGCGACGACCTACAGCACTTCGCCGAGCACCACCTCGTGCCGGTTCAAGTGCCTTGCGAACTACGAGTGGACCGGCTCCGCCTGCATCAACTCGCGGGTTCAGGCCTGCACGGGGATACCGGCGAACGCGGTCTATTACAACAATACGGCCTCCTACTCGATAACGCAGACCTACAGCGACGCGAACGGCTGGCAGCCGCCGACTGCCGCCTACTACGACGATACGCCCGATGTGAACACCTGCGGGTTCAAGTGCAACACCAACTACACCTGGAACGGCTCGGCCTGCGCGCCGGCGACGAAGACATGGACCTGTTCGGGCGCGCCGGCCAACGCGGTGTACTACAACGGCACCTCCTCGTACTCCTATTCCCAGACTTGGGGCGGAAGCGACTGGGTGCCGCCCGACAGTGCGGCGGTGTACAATGCGGCTCCGGCGGTGAACACCTGTCAGTACAAGTGCGCGGCGAACT
>CAYNMQ010000002.1:10216-15549 GCA_964398245.1 uncultured Spirochaetales bacterium
GAACACCTGTCAGTACAAGTGCGCGGCGAACTACTACTGGACCGGCTCTGCCTGCATCAACTCGCGGACGCAGGCCTGCACGGGGATACCGGCGAACGCGGTCTATTACAACAATACGACCTCGTACTCCATCAACCAGACCTACACCGATGCGAGCGGCTGGCAGCCGCCAAGCACCGCCTACTACGATGACGGTACGCCGAACAGCAACACCTGCGAGTTCAAGTGCAACACCAACTACACCTGGAACGGCTCCATCTGCGCCGCCGACACGCGGGTCGTCTCCTGCACCGGTCTTCCGGCGAACGCCGAGTGGAACACCGTCTCCTCGATCACCCAGACCTGGAATGGTTCCGCATGGGCGCCGTCGAGCACCGGCACCTACAACACGACGCCGAGCACGACCGAGTGCCGCTACAAGTGCTCCGCGAACTACTACTGGACCGGCTCTGCCTGCATCAACTCGCGGACGCAGGCCTGCACGGGGATACCGGCGAACGCGGTCTATTACAACAATACGACCTCGTACTCCATCAACCAGACCTACACCGATGCGAGCGGCTGGCAGCCGCCAAGCACCGCCTACTACGATGACGGTACGCCGAACAGCAACACCTGCGAGTTCAAGTGCAACACCAACTACACCTGGAACGGCTCCATCTGCGCCGCCGACACGCGGGTCGTCTCCTGCACCGGTCTTCCGGCGAACGCCGAGTGGAACACCGTCTCCTCGATCACCCAGACCTGGAATGGTTCCGCATGGGCGCCGTCGAGCACCGGCACCTACAACACGACGCCGAGCACGACCGAGTGCCGCTTCAAGTGCGTGAGCGGCCATTCGTGGAACGGCTCGGCCTGCATCGCCGCCTACTGCGGCGACGGCATCGCCGGCAACAGCACGATACCGGCCTTCACCGAGACCTTCGAGAGCGGCGTCCGCCCGAGTTATTCCTCCGGCACCGAATGGAGCATCGCGACCGATCAGAAGCATTCGGGGACCTATTCCATCAAGTCGAATACGGTGTACTGGAGCGGCGATACGCGCTCGATCTACTTCGTAAAATACACCGACGGCCAGATATGCTTCTGGCACCGGAGCACGAGTAGCGTGTGGTATGCCGAGTTCCGCGTCTATGTTGACGGCTCCAGCAAGTACAGCAGGACCAGCAGTCTCACAACATGGACCGAGACCTGCGTCTCCACCTCCGCGGGATACCGCATGGTGGAGTTCCGGTTCTCGATAAGCGACGACATGGGAGACGGAAACTGGTATGTTGACGATATCCGCTTCTACAACGCGACGACCGAGCAGTGCGACGGCGGGAGCACCACCTGCGGCAATCTCGGCTTCGATTGCGGGAGCGCCGTGAGTTGCGGGAGCGACTGCACTTGGGCCGCCGGCGAGGCGCAGTGTCACGACGAGAGCGGCTGCGGCGGGTGTTGAGAAACGAAGGTCATTCTTGCCTTTTGCCCGTTTTTCGCCCATGCTCGCATGACTGCATTTTTGTTACGAGGGAGAAGATGAGACGGGTTTCCTTTTTGATTTTCGCGTTTATATGCGCCGCCTGTTCGGGCGGGAAACAGGGGCCGGTGGCATGCGTCACCTCGCTCGATTGTCCCGAGGGGGAGGTCTGCACCGAAGAGGGGTGGTGCGCCGATCCGGCGACGGTTGACACCATACCGAAGCCCGACGACGCGGACATTACCGCCGATGCCGATTTTTCTGAGGGGCTCACCGAAAGTGAGACGGCGGTGGTTGACGATGAGGCGGCAGACTTCTCCGACGAAACAGAGACGGAGGTTTCCCCCGATGTGGCGGATGAGATGTCTCTGTCCGATACCGATGAACTGCTTCCTGATGAGGATGAGACTTCCTCTCCCTGCGGCAACGGTCAACTCGACGAGGGAGAGGAGTGCGACGACGGCAACACGGTGAACGAGGATGCCTGCCGCAACGACTGTCAGTTCAATCGGTGCGGCGACGGGGTGCGCTTCACCGACCCCGGCGCGGTGCTCCTCCTTCCGTTCAACGAGGGGAAGGGGGACATGGCGAACGACCTCTCAGGCCTCGGCAACCACGGAACGATAAACGGGGCGACCTGGTCTCCCGGACGGGTTGGGAATGGCCTGACCTTTTCCGGCGGTGAAACGGTGGCTATCCCGGAGCACGCGTCGCTCAAACTCACCACCTTCACCGTGGCGGCGTGGGTGAAACTCTCGACGATGCCGGCAAGTTATGTCGGCATCGTGCAGAAGGATGGCAACCTCGTCCGCAACTACGGTCTCTTCGTCGCCGGCTCAGACAACCCCGGCAACGAGGGTAAGGCGCTTCTGTCCCTTACGAGCAGTATCCCGGAGGATTGGAAAGGGACAGTGTCGCAGACTTCTCTCGTGGACGGCAAATGGCACCATGTTCTGGGTACCTACGACGGTTCGGTGATGAAACTCTTTATTGACGGCGTATGGCACAGTGAGGCGCAGGTGGATGTCGTCCCTGCCGATACGAGTGGCGGAGTTCTTGTGGGCGTCAGTTTCCCCGGGCAGATAGACGATGTTCGCATCTATAACCGGGTGCTCGAACCGTGGGAGATCGCCGAGATCGGAAGCGCCCGTATTCGCCTCTCTCTCGATGAAGGAAGCGGGACGACCGTCTTCGACGGTTCGGGCAACAACCTCACCGGTTCGTTTGTCGGGGTCGAGTGGACAGAGGGCCGCTTCGGGAAAGCGCTTTCGTTCAACGGGGCGGCGGGGCAACTGACGGTGCCGCACAGCGAGTGGCTCGACCTCGGCGCGGCGATGACCTTGCGTTTATGGCTGAAAACAGAGACCATTCCGGGCGAGTGGCCCCGCATCCTCGGCAAGAGCGATACCTCGTGCCTGAACCGTAACTATGGAATATGGATAGAGCCGAACACCGGCAAGGTGCTCTTCCAGATAGAGGCGACCGAGTGGCTTCATCTGCTCTCCGACATCGCGGTGACCGACGGACAGTGGCACCATATCGAGGCGACCTACAACGGTGCGCTCGCCCGCATCCTCATTGACGGAGTCGTTCACGCCGAGGCGGCATACAGCCAGGTCCCGGTTCTTTCGAACGGACCGCTCACCATCGGCGGCGGATGCGCCGTCTCGCCGGTGAACGGCCTCATTGACGAGGTGCGCATCTATGGCCAATCGCTTTCTCCGGAACAGATCGAACTTCTGCCGCTCTACCGGAGCGAACTCTGCGACGACGGCAACACCGTGAGCGGCGACGGCTGTTCGTCGCTCTGTCAGACCGAAGCGATTCCGTGAGTCTCGTCGTCATCCGCTATTTCTCGGGCACCGGTAACACCGCGTGGCTTGCCGCGCGGATCGGCGAGGCACTCGAACGGCGGGGGAAGCGCGTATCGCTCGCGAACCTCGCTCTGAACGAGGATTCACCACACCTCCCCGATGAAACTTCGCTTCTTATCCTCTGTTATCCGGTCTATGCGCTCGACGCGCCGCCGGCGATGCAAGGATGGGCACGGCGGCTTCCTGACGGGCAGGGTCGTTCCGTCGTGGTAGTCCGCTCTCCGGGCGACCCATTCTTTGACGGCGGGACGACGCGCACGATGCGGCGCATCCTCGAAGAGCGCGGCTGGCGGGTGCGCCTCGAGCGGATGATCGTGATGCCGCCGAACATCTTCTACCGGGCGAGCGACGACCTTGCTGCGCTCATCCTCGCGGCGGCGCGGCGACGGCTCGTAACGCTTGCCGACGATATCGTTGGGGAGAAAGAACTGCTTGAACAAACAGGTTTTTTTGTTCACCACCTGTCGCGTCTTTTCAACACGCTTCTTGGCAAGAACAGCTTTCGTTTCGGGCGAGATCTGCGGGTGGGCGACACCTGTACCCGGTGCGGCCTTTGTGCACGGGAGTGCCCGGCGGGGAACATCGCCGTGACAGGTGACGGAGTGCGGTTCCATGACCATTGTATGGTGTGCCTGCGCTGTATCGCCCGCTGTCCGGTCCATGCGATACGACCGCGCTGGTATCGCCTCTGTCCGGTAACACCCTATGACCTCGCGGCGCTTGATGACGCCGGTCCGGAGGGAAAGAGACCCCGGAACTGGTTCGAGCGGCGATATGGGAACTACCTCGGGCCGGGATAAAAAGTTTTTCTTGCCAAACGATTCGGGACCGGTAGCGTTTTTTCAGCGGGACGACAGCAGGAGAGATCTCATGAAAAAAGTTCTTTTCTTTTCTTCGTTCGTGCTGGCGGTGCTGTTCGGTGGGTGTTCTTCCTCCGGCGCCGCGGCTAATGACGGCGATGCGCTCGCGGTCGGCGACGGGGAAGAAGGCGCTTATAGTGACGAGGGTCTCTTCAGCGATTCGGGTGACGAGCCGGTGACGCAAGACGGCCTTGTCACGGACGCCGATGACGCCACAACCGTCTCTGATGATGACGATTTCGTCACACCGATCACCTGCGGGAACAACTTCACCGACATCGGCGAGGTCTGCGACGGCGACGCGAAGGAATGTGTGGAAATCGACAGCGGCTACACCGGCGGCCTTGCGGTGTGCCGCGAGGACTGTTCCGGATACGACACATCGAACTGCGTCGGAGAGCCTGAACAGGATGACGATACCGCCGGAAGCGACGACGCGACGACCGACAGCGACACGACTCCCGACCTCTATCCCGATGTGGACATGAATGTCTGGCCCGAATGCACCGTGGACGGCGACTGCGGATCCGCCACGCGGGGCTGCTATCAGGGGATCTGCCGCGACAAATGCACGCTCTATATCAACGAGTGCGACTGGAAACCGTCGGGGAACATCTGCGCCGGCGGTCTGTGCGTCGAATGTCTGAAGAACAGCGACTGTCCCGGCACCCGTTACACCTGCGACACCGTGAAACGGATCTGCGTCGACAAGCCGTTCGATCCGACCAAGACGAAGATAGGGGTCTTTTACCATACCTGGCACTGCCCTTCGGCGGCCGAGGTCCACGATGTCTCGAAATGCCTTGCCGGCGACGAGCCGTGGCCGGCGTGGCCCTCCGACCCGAATGTCCAGACCTCCTTCTGGTGGGCCGAGCCGCAGGACGGCTACTACTGCCTCACCAACAACACGACGCTTCTCACCAAACACGCCGAGATGCTCCGTGACATGGGGGCCGACTTCGTCTTCGTGGATGTGACCAATCACAACTACAACACGGGCACGCTCTGCATCAAGCCGGAAGAGATGATCATCCAGCCCTTCACCTCGCTCGTGAATGTCTGGAAGAACATCCCGGGCGCCCCCAAGATCGTGCCGTGGGTCCCGGTATCCGACTGCCCGACCTACTTTCCCCCGAA
>CAYNMQ010000002.1:15559-41832 GCA_964398245.1 uncultured Spirochaetales bacterium
TCGATATTCTCAAGGGGACGGGCATGACCTTCGAATATCAGGGAAAACCGCTCCTCATCGTCACCGAGAACGACACCTATCCGGTCAGCGAATCGAAACTGTCGGCCCTTTCAGCCAACTACACCATCCGCAAGATGTGGGCGTTCGAGCCGGCCGGCACCGCAAAGTGGAGCTACCTCGAACGGTGCCCCGAATCGCCGCTCGAAAGCAGACCCTGCGCCCAGCGGATATCGGTGTGGAACGGCGCGCCGGAACAGTTGCCGATCGCGACCGCCTATGGCGCCGATTACATGAGCCACACGAACACCGCGACGCCGAAATACGAGGGCAAGACCTTCCGCAAGCAGTTCCAGACCCTGCTCGACAATCCCGAGGTCCCGATCGCTCTCATCACCGGCTGGAACGAATGGATCGTCGGCCGCTGGAACTGCGGCGCTCCGGCGTGCGATTGCGCCAACTCGTTCGACGCGACCTACGGTTGTTTCCTCGACCAGTACACCTACGAATACAACCGCGACATCGAACCGGCCAAGAACGATCCGCGCGGCGACTTCTACTACCGGCTCGTGAAGTCCTGCATCTCTCTGTTCCGCGCCGGCGGACGGTGCGACGCCAGCCACGCGAACGATCTCTGTTGTAAGGACTGACTTGATCCAAGGTAGGGAAGGTAGGGGGAGAGGAAAATGAAACGGGGTCTTTGCGCGGCGCTGCTCTTTCTGTGCGGCGTTCTTTCGGCGGGGCAGAAACAGCCGTATCTTTTCGATGTGAACCTTGCCGAGAAGCCAAGCGACATACAGAGCATGATAACCGAATATTCGCAGGGGCTTCCGGACCTGCCGCTCTTTCGAATGAGCGAAGTGGAGCTCGCCGGGCCGGTGCACCTGTGGCTGTTCCCCGACGCCTTTGGTCTCCTTGACCGGATGGTCGCCACCGATAAAAGCGACTTTGTCTGGCCGCGCGACCTCGACAGTTGTAAAGGTCACGCCGGGTTCTTCCTGCCGCAGATGCTCGTGTCGGGCGCGTCGGCTGAATGTCAGAACATCTACGGCCAGATACAGTCGGCGGTCGAGATCCGCACCGCCTGCGCCGAGGCGGCCGAGCCGGAGCGCTATGTGCTCGACTATCCGCCGGGGGTCGTGAACGACTCGAACACCGATACGGTGCTCGACCTGATCGGCGTCATGGGAAGCACCCTCGCCCAGTTCCCGCCGCTCTACAACGGCATCCTTCCCCCTGATTTCGTGCCGCGGCTTCGCGACATCCTGCGGAAACTGCGCTACGACCAGCTGATGCCGCCGCTCGAGGCGCAGATCGCCTCCTTTCTCAGCGCGCGACAACTCATCGCCGACAACATCGCCTGCTTCATCCCGGCGAAACGGGAACTTGCCGATGAGCGGATAGCGCTCCTTATCGCCGAGGCGACCGCTCAACGCGACCATATCGAAGATCTGCGCCTTTCGGGCGAGACCGAATACCATAAGGAAAAACTCCGGCTCGGCGCCGTCTCGCGGGCCCGCAACGAACTGCCGTATCCCTCGCTCACGCAGGCCGACCGCGAGTTCCTCGCCTTCTGGCTCGGCGGGCTCTACTGGCGGCTTCGCGGCGGCGGCATCATCAAACTCGGCGGGACGCAGGAGTGTCGTCGTCTGGGCCTTCGCCGCCCTTTCACAGTGCTGGGCGAGCTCGCCGGCGCCGACCACGGAAGAGAGGCGGCCGACGGAATATATTGTGAGATATTCAACGGGTGGGGTGAGTGGTTCGACATGGGGACGACGCCGGACGGCGAGGATAAATATTACGACCTCGTCAAGATGACGCGCCGCGGGTTCGAGCAGATAGAAACGGCGATCGCCGGCACCTCGGCGCTCAATCCCTGCACGATCCCCGACCCGCCGTTCGTTCTCGAGATAGGGGGGCTCAACCAGAAGAACTACGACACGACCGACCTCATCGCCGCGGGACTCACGATGGGGCCCTGCTACTATTTCCCGTGGGACCAACTGCTCGGGTGGGTCTGGGCCAACGATATGTCTCTTCCCTACATTCAGGCGATAGACGGCCCGACCGCCATCGGCGAGGTCTGCATCGGCGGAGCGCTCGGCCTCGGGTTGACACGGGTCCTTCTGAACGGCTGGGCGACCGGCGAGCCGCCAACCTGCATCATCAATTGCGCCGGTCGCGAGTGCGGCGACGACAACTGCGGCGGCGAGTGCGGGCAGTGCGACTTCGGGCTTGTCTGTCATGAAGCGACCGGTCAGTGTGTTACGGGACTTCCCGACGACACGATGCCCGACGAAGCGACCTTCGAAGATGACGAACCGCTTCCCGACGAAACCGGAACGGAGCCCGTTGATGCCGATGAACCGGCGTTCGCGGACGAAGATATCGTGTCCGACACGCTCCTCGGAGAGGACGATCTCGTGAGCGATGGTTCGTCGGATGACCTTGGAACGACCGACGGCGATACCTCTGCGAAGCACAAGAACGAAGGATGCGGCTGTTCGCTCGTGTTCTGACCCTTTCGTTGACTTTTCCCCGTTTTCGGATAGAGAGCGCAGAGCTCTTTGATCGACGGGGTCGTATGATGACGAGAACGCTCCTTTTCCTTTTGTGCTTTTCGATGCTGGGAGTCCTTCGGTCCGCCGAACCTGTTTCCGATGACGACGCCGTCGCCGCGAAGCCGGTGGTTCCCGACAAGATAACTCCCGAACTTTCGCGCGAGATCATCGCGAAACTCACAGACAAGTACTCGAAAATGTATGATAAATACGCCGGCTGTGAGTCAACGCGTCATCTCGAGGTGAAATGGTATAAGCCGAAGACGATGGAACTGGTGAAGACCGAAAAGGTGGTCTATACCCGCTGGGACGATTTCTACGAGGATCTCGAATACAAGACGCTCTCCTACGAGGTTGACGGTAAACCGGCCGACCCCGACGACTACGACCCACACGAGTCGAAGCCGGGTATCCCCATCTTCGACCGCAGGGGCGAGAAGGAATACCTTCGCACGGTAGTCGCTGTCGAAACGGTCAAAGGGGTCCCAGCCTATAAGATACAGGTCATCCCCCGCAAGCCGAAGAACGAGCATTTCAAAGGCTTCGTCTGGGCGACGGTCGAAGACCTCGACCTCATTCAGTTCCGGGGGACGGCGGGAAAGTTCCGCATCGGTCTCCATGAACTCGATGTCTTCTTCGACGCGAAGGACTTTGGCGACTACTACTGCTTCACCGCCGGCGAGGCGCGTGCCCGCATCGCCTTCTTCATCTTCCAGCCGGAACGCATCCTCCACTTCAAGTGGTATGCGACCGACTTCAAGCCGATGCCGAAAAATACGAAGAAATAAAGGCGACTAGAAGACCACGCTACAGCCACAGCCGGTGTCTTTCGACTTCTTCTCCTCGTCGGGGACGGTTATGATGTCCTCGTCGCCGAGAAGCGCGTCGCCTGTTTCATCGGTGACCGTTTCGTCGGGCTGTTCCTCGTCGGTCACGACCGGCGTGTCGTCGGTGACCACGGGGCCGTCGTCCTTGACGACCGTCGCATCGTCGGTGACCACAGGGCCATCGTCCTTGATGACCGTGCCGTCGTCGGTGATGACCGTCGCGTCGTCGGTCTCCTCTTCGTCAACGGGTTCATCCGGGACATCGTCAACGACGACCTCGTCGGGCATCTCCTCGTCGGGGAGCAGTTCGTCGGTCAGGATGACATCGTCGTCGGTGACGGGATTGTCGGGCTGCGGCGTCTCTTCGCGTTCGATGGTGAGCGTGAAGTCGCCGGTGCCGCTGAGAGATTCTATCACGAGCGTCGCGTTGCCGCCGAGAAGCGGCGTGTAGGTGAACGAATCCTCGGTCGCGTTCTGGTTGAGGCAGGTGGCGTTCGTGTAGATGATACTGCAGATGGGGATGATGGCCATGAAACCGGTCCAGCCGCCGTGACGGACGATCGTTATCGTGTATTCGACCCCCGCGTCCATGTTGACATGAACGACCGCGTCACCGAGCGGCGCGTCGGTCACCGGACAGTTGGCGCCGTAGGTGGTGATATGGCTCGGTCGCCCCACGGTGGTGCTTTCGAGCGTGTAGGGGAAGGTTGAGACATTGTAGGCGGCAGAGCAGGAGCCGATGACCTCGGGGCCGGTGCAGATGCCGTTGGCGCAGGTCTCGTTGCCGGTGTAGTCGTAGGCGTCAACACAGGCGAGGCCGTTGGTCGCGGTGTAGCTCTCGGAAGGGCAGACGACCGTTTCGCCGTCGCAATACTCGGCAGCGTCGCAGGTGCCGGTCGAGGGGCGGCAGATGTCGCTCGCCGTTTTAATGGCGTCGGCGGGACAGGCTTTATGCTCACCGTCGCAGTATTCAGGAGCGTCGCAGAGGTCGGCGGCCGAGCGGCAGACGACCGTCATGTCGGCGATCAGGTCATCAGGGCAGTCATCACTTAAGCCGTCACAGTATTCAGGAATGTCGCACGGCTCGGCGGCGCCGCGGCAGATGTTCCCGTTCTTCTTGAGGTTGAAGGGGCACTCGGCATTTATCCCGTCGCAGTACTCCGGTTCGTCGCATACATCGACAGCCTCGCGGCAAAGCTCGCCTTCGCGGGGAGCCGGATCGAAAACGCACCCCTGTACCGCGTCGCACGAATCCTCGGTGCAGATGCTGTCATCGGCGCACTCGGTGGAGACCCAGTCATAGTAATCACCCGGCTGCATCAGTTGGCATTGTTTGAAGATGTTCCCGTCGCACTCTTGAGCATCGGCGACACAGAAGTCGGGGTCGTCGCAATGTTCGACCCATGCGCCCGACTCGCACTGCTCATAGCGGTCTCCACGGCCGTTCATCCCGCAGAGGCCGTCGAGCGGGCGCGTCGCGCCCTCGTTGCAGTCGAATCTGGCGATCACGACCTTGTCGGTGTCCATCATCACGGCGCACATGCCGTCCCCGGCGCAGTCGGCGCTCCACTCGACGAAATGACTGTCCAGGTCTGCGGTCGCCGTCAGCGTCACCGTGGTGTCGGTGATATAGTCCCAGGCACAGATCTCTCCGCAGAAGAGACTTCCTTCGTCATCGGACACGGTGCCGGTGCCGGTGCCGATCTTGGTGACGGTCAGCGTTTCCGCGCACAGCGACAACGGCATAGCCGCGACAAGCGAGAACAGGAAAAAGAGCCGTTTCATCGTTTTCTCCCCCAGTGATTTGGTAAAGATCGGGATCAGATATGGCGCATACTAATAAGAGGCGGATTTTCTGTCAATTTATTACCGGAGCGCCGTACAGAGCGACGCCACTTCTTCGTCGGTGTGGCCCGACGAAAGAGAGATGCGAAGCCGAGCCGTCCCCTGCGGCACGGTGGGCGGGCGGATCGGCATGACGAGGAAGCCCTTTTCGAACAGCTCCTCGGAGCGTTTCACCGTTGCCTCGGCGTCGCCGATGACGATCGGAACTATCTGCGTCATGGCGGTCGGCGCGATGGCACGGATCGCCGAGCGGTGTTTCCGGAGCCGCTCGCGGAGCGCCTCTCCCTCGCCCGAGGCGACGATGTCAAGCGCGGCGGAGCAGGCGGCGCAGACCATCGGCGGGGTCGCCGTGGTGTAAATGAAACTGCGGGCGTGATTGACGAGATACTCGATGGTATCCCGGTCACCGGCCACATAAGCGCCCGAAACGCCCAGTCCTTTCGAGAAAGTTCCCATTTCGAGGAACGCCTTACCGGAAAGGCCGTATACCTCCATGAGTCCGCCGCCGGTCTTACCGAAGACGCCACTCGCATGCGCCTCGTCCACGATGAGGAGCGCCTTGTAGCGTTCGCAGAGCCCGACGATCTCAGTGAGCGGCGCGATGTCGCCGTCCATGCTGAAGAGCGTGTCGGTGACGACGATCCTGCGTGTCGCGGTCGAACGAGTAAGGAGCCGCTCGAGATCAACGACATCGTTGTGATTGTAACGATGGAGTCGCGCCCGGGAGAGGATCGCCCCGTCCACGATGCTCGCGTGGTCGAATTTGTCGAGAAAGATGTCGGTGTCGCGATCGGCGAGCGCGCTGATGATGCCGAGGTTCGCCGCGTAGCCCGACCCGAAATAGAGCGCCGCCTCGCGCTTTTTCCATGCCGCGATCTTTTTCTCCAGTTCGCTCACCCATGGCCCGGTGCCGGTAATAAGCCGTGACGCCGCCTCACCGCCCGGCCATTTTTCCAAAGCGTCCTGAGCCGCCTTTTTGAGCGTCGGATGCCTGTAGAGACCGAGATAGGAAATGGAGGAGAAGTTGATGACGCGCCGCCCGCGGAACTCGCCGCGCAGGGCCGGGCCATCAGGTATGAACTCGCGCAGGGTCCGCGTGAGTCCCGCCGCCGCAAGATCGGCGAGTTCCTTTTTGATGAAGTCGGTCATTTTTTCAATCCCTCGAACGAGCAGACACCTTTTCTCTGACGATAGTGATCCCTGCCACCCGGTATGGAGTAAAGGATCACCGGCAAGAAAAAAAGGAGGATGCTTATCGGAAAAAACAGTTTCATTCAGCGGGAATGCGCGGTCCGCGCCGGTATCTGCCACACGCGAACCTCGCGACCTCGCCCCCTCAGTATCGGCGCGAGCATCGTCTGGAACTGTACGATGATGGCGATCTTCTCGGGAAAGGAGAGGGCCGCAAGATCCTTGCGTCGTTGCTCTTTGGCCGCGAAGATACGGTCGATCTCCGCATTCATTTTGATATCTTCTCCCATTTTTCCTTCAGCCCGTGACGGTCGAGGATGTCGGACAACAAAGAGCGGTCCCAAGAGGCCTCTTTCAGGAAAAGAGCGATCCGTTCCATATCTTTCGGACGACCGGTCTGCAACGCTATCGCCAACAGATGCTCGGCACGGAGAACACGGGTGGGAACCTCGGCATACATGGTTTCGCGCGCCTCGGTCAACGCCTCTTCGAGTAGCGGATTGTAGGCCGGAAGGAACTGCACCGGTATCCCCTCGATAAGTATACATTCCCCCTCTTCTTGGTATCCGCGTGAACGAAGCGCGTCGTAGATCGGAGTGAGACTGGTCAAGAGGGTTCCGGGGGGGGCTGGCAGTATCACGAAAATATCGAGATCGAAGGTGACCAGCGGCTCGACATAGAAAGTGGCACCGACCGCGCCGCCGATGGCATAACGCGAGATCAGGCCCTCTTTTTCCAGTTCGTTGATGATGGCCAGCGTTTTTTCCATGTATCCCCGTTAGCCAAAGAAAGCACCTCCCTTTTGTAGCAGAGAGGGCAGGCAGTGTCAAGGCAAAGTGCCGCTCCCATGCCCTAAAAAGAGGAGATTCAGAAGGTCATGCGCCGATAGCGGCGAGTATCCGCGGCCAGTCGAACCGCTCTCGCAGGGCGTCGGTCGCATCGGCGCTCAGCCATCCGGGCCGCTCGGTATCGAGTCCGAGGATGCGCGGAATGGTGCCGAGGATCGGCAGATCGTTCATGGCGCCGAGTTGACGCAGGTTCCGTTCGTCGGTCGGGTTGTTTTGGTCGTAACCCGACACGACGATGCCGACGATGGCCACGCCGCGTTGGCGGAGAAATTCGACGGTGAGCCGGGTGTGATTGAGCGTTCCGAGCCCCGCTCGGGCGACGACGAGCGCCTTTTGCCCGAGGTCGGCGATGAGATCGGCCAAGAGATAATCCTTGGTGAGCGGCACCGCAACGCCGCCTGCCCCTTCGGTGACGAGGAGATGCCCCTTGTCGAGTTCATGCGCCCGCTCGACAATGGCGCCCGGGGCGATGACGACGCCTTCTTTTTCGGCGGCGTGATCAGGCGCTATCGGCTCGCGGAAGGCGTAGAGCGACCGCATCGCGCAGTAGTCGGCCGGCTCCTCTTGCGGCGCGCCGACGCTCCATGAGCAGAGGACTTCGGCGGGAAAGTCTCTTCAGCGAAACGACACGAAACCCGATTGGACCGGCTTGAAATGGATCGCGGGAACGCCGTGTTCAAGAAGCCCGCCGGTCAGAAGCGTCGCAACGAGCGTCTTGCCGACGCCGGTGTCGGTCCCGGCGATGAAGAGTCCCCGCACCGATCCCCCTTTCGGAACAGGTCACCGTCCGCAAGCGGCGGCGAGTTCCTTCACCTTGTCGGTCCGTTCCCACGGCATCCAGTCGCGCCCGAAATGTCCGTAGACCGCCGTCCGTTTATAGATGGGACGCAGAAGGTCGTGATGAGCGATGATGCGCGCCGGCCGCAGGTCGAAGACCTCGGTGACCGCCTTCTCGATGAGCGATTCGTCCACCGCCGCCGTCCCGAAGGTGTTGACATAGACCGAGACGGGCCGCGCGACGCCGATGGCGTAGGCGATCTGTATCTCGCACCGTTTGGCGAGTTTCGCCGCGACGATGTTCTTGGCGACATAGCGCGCCATGTAGGAGGCGGAGCGATCCACCTTCGAGGGATCCTTGCCCGAGAAGGCGCCGCCGCCGTGCCGGGCCCAGCCGCCGTAGGTGTCCACGATGATCTTGCGGCCGGTGAGTCCGGTGTCGGCGACCGGGCCGCCGATGACGAAACGGCCGGTCGGATTGATGAAGTATTCGGTCTTGGCGTGGAGCAGGTGGGCCGGAATGATCGGCTTGATGACCGTTTCCATAACTGCTTCATGGATCTGAGCGTTGGTCGCGCTCTCGAGGTGTTGGGTCGAGACGACCACCTTGTCCACCGCGACGGGGAGGTCGTCCTCGTAGCGGACGCTCACCTGCGATTTGCCATCGGGCATGAAGAAGGGGACGACGCCCTTCTTGCGTACCTCGGCGAGCCGGTGACAGAGCTGATGGGCAAGCAGTATCGGCGTCGGCAGATAATCGGCGTTCTCGTCGGTCGCGTAGCCGAACATGAGGCCCTGATCGCCGGCGCCCTGATCGTCCTTGCTCTTCCGGTCGACCCCCTGCGCGATGTCGGGCGACTGCTTGTCTATGCTCGTGACGACCCCGCAGGTGTCGGCGTCGAACCGGCAGGTCTTGGTGTCAATGTATCCGATCTCGCGCACCGTGTTGCGGACGACCGCCGGGATGTCCACCCATCCCTCGGTGGTGATCTCGCCGCCGACCACGACCAGTCCGGTCGTAATGAAGGTCTCGCAGGCGACCCGCGAATTCGGGTCCTGCTCGATCATCGCGTCGAGTATCGCGTCCGATATCTGATCGGCGACCTTGTCGGGATGTCCTTCGGTGACCGACTCCGAGGTGAAGACGAACGAGCGGTGCTTCATGGTGCTTCTCCGTTCCCAAGACTAAGGATAAAAAACGGCCATCTCCGCAGGAAGGCTCCGAATATCAGCGCTTGCTGTACTGAGGACGCTTGCGGGCGCCGCGGAGACCGTACTTCTTGCGTTCCTTGGCGCGGGCGTCGCGGGTAAGGAATCCCTCTTTTTTGAGCGCCGGCCGCAACCCTTTGTTGAAGGCGCACAGCGCGCGGCTGATGCCGTGCCGCACCGCGTCGGCCTGCGCCGCGATGCCGCCGCCGGCCACGGTGATGAGCGCGTTGAAGCGCTTCTCGGTCCCCGTGAGGCGAAGAGGGGCGAACACCTTCTTGAGATGCGCTTCGGTCTGAAAGTGCTCGGTCAACTCTTTGCCGTTGACCGTTATCTCACCGACGCCGGGGCGCAGAAAGACCCGCGCGACCGCCGTCTTCCGTTTGCCGGTTCCGTACCACTGCTCCATCGTCGTCTGCTCCTCTCCGAACTATAACTCGATCTTTACCGGCTGCTGCGCCTGATGCGGATGCTCCGGGCCCGCGTAGACCTTGAGTTTCTTGAGCACCGCCCGCCCCAATTTGTTCTTGGGGAGCATCCCCTTGACCGCGTTGAGAACGAGGAAATCGGGGTGTCGCTCCTGCTTCTGGCGCGCGCTCCACTTTCTCATGCCGCTCTGATAGCCCGAGTAATGGTAGTAGAACTTGTCGTCCCACTTCCTGCCGGTGAGGACCACCTTGTCGGCGTTGACGACGATGACATAGTCGCCGCCGTCCACATGAGGCGTGAAGATCGCCTTGTGTTTGCCGCGCAGAAGGGTGGCGATGCGGGTCGCGAGGCGACCGAGCGTCTTGCCCGCCGCATCAACCTCGAACCAGCGGTGTTGAGCATCCTCTTTTCTGAGGCTTTTTGTCATTTCCATGGTCGAACCTGCCTTCACATCTCCGAAAAAACGAAAGGCGATGATACCGACGCTTACCGTTCTGTCAAGAAAAAAGGGAAGTTACCCCTGCAACTGTTCATAAATACGGGAAAAACGCGCTTCGCAGGCATCGAACGCCTCAATGACGGCGGGGTCGAACTGGGTGCCGGAGCACTCTTTGAGAATGGTGCGGCTTTTTTCGTGAGAGAACGACTCCTTGTAGCACCGTTTGGCACGGAGCGCCTCATACACATCGGCCACCGCCATGATACGCGCCGCCAATGGGATCTCCTCTCCTTTGAGTTTGTCGGGATACCCGTTCCCGTCCCATCGCTCATGGTGGGATCGCGCAATGACCGCCCCTATTGCGATAAAGGTGTTCTGAGGATAGCGCTCTGTGACGGCACGGAGCGTTTCCCAGCCAATGAGCGTGTGTCGTTTCATCGGCGCGAATTCCTCAGGGGTCAACTTGCCCGGTTTGAGTAGTATCGCGTCGGGGATACCGACTTTCCCGACATCGTGAAGCGGTGCAGCGTAGAAGAGGTTGTTGACGAACTCGGGTGTTATCGAAGCGGAATACCGGGGCTGCAACGACAATTCTTCGGCAAGGATACGACAGAAGATCTGTACCCGTTCGATGTGGCGCCCCGTTTCATCGTCTCGCGACTCGGCCAGTTTGGCGAGCGCGATGATGGTGGCGATCTGCGCGTTCGATATCTCCTTCACCTTTTCGGCGACCAAGGTCTCGAGTTCTCGATTGTGGCGGAGAAGTTCCTTCTGGAGCGCCGCGATGCGGAGATGGGTCTTCACCCGTGCAAGCACTTCCTCGACTTGGAACGGCTTGGTGATGTAATCTTGTCCTCCTGCGGCGAAGGCATATACCTTGTCTTGCGGATCGTTAAGGGCACTCAGGAAAATGACGGGGATGTCCTTGAGTTTCTGGCTTGCTTTGAGGCGACGACATACCTCGTAGCCGTCCATTTCGGGCATGCTGATGTCGAGGAGGATGAGATCAGGCGGTTCCATCTCGGCGGCGCGGAGCGCCATGGGACCATTGGGTATCGGACGGATGCGGTAACGGTGTTCCCGGAGCATTTCGGTAAGAAGCCGTAGGTTTTGCGGCGTGTCGTCCACGATGAGGATGGAGGGCGTTTCAAGGTTTCCGCTCATTGTTTCCTCCCATTTCTCGGAGAATTCCCTCATAGTCGAACGCTTCGGTAAGTTGCCGGATCCGTGCCGCGTTTGCCGCATGTGTCTTTTCGACTTCGCTGGCGATTCGTTCGAGTGCCTCGGTATCTCCAACGAGCGCCGCGGTGCGTGCCGCCGAATGTTGTTCCTCGGTGAGAAGCGAAAGGTCATGCTGTTGCGGTTTCTTGCCGGCAGAAGAGGCGATGTCGGCGCAAGAAGGCGCCGTTTCTTCTTCGGGACAGGCGATCGCGAGCAGTCGGGCAAGTATGTGGCAAATTTCTTCTTCTTTGAATGGCTTTCTCAGGAACTCATCGGCTCCTGCCTCGAGTGCCGCCTTCCTGTTTTCTTCCATCGCAAGGGCTGAAAGTACGATAACGGGTATTTTCTTGCCCGTTTCCGACTTTCTTATTTCTCGAATGGCGGTGAGACCGTCCATCTCGGGCATCTTTATGTCCATGGCGACGAGATCGGGTTGCCACTCCCCAAATCGGGAAAGCGCCTCCCGTCCATTCTTCGCCTCGGCGGTGATGAACCCTTTTTCTTCGAGGAACAGGCGCAACACATCGCGGCTGGAGGGGTCGTCGTCCACGATGAGCACCTTATAGGCGACCCCCGGCGGCAGATGTTTCATCGCCGTCCGTGTCGATGGTTTTTGAAGTTTTTCAGGATGAGAGGCCGGCAACGCCCGGAAAGTGAACACGAAGGCGCTCCCGGATCCGGGTGTGCTCGTGGCGGTGAGCGTTCCCTCCATGAGCGCTGCGTACTGTTTGGAGAGCATGAGGCCAAGACCGGTGCCGCCGAAAGTTTTCCCGGCGCTTCCCTGTGCGAACGGATCGAAGATGACGGCGAGCTCTTCGGCGCTCATGCCGGGTCCGGTATCCTTGACCGTTATCTCGATGAAGTGATCGTTGCCGTAGAATGTCGGTCCGATGTCTCTCGCGGAGACTTCGACGGAACCGGCGCTGGTGAACTTGAAGGCGTTCCCCAAAAGGTTAAGAAGCACCTGCCGTACCTTGCCGATATCGGCGTTGATGAACCGGGGAACCTGAGGATCGAGCGTCACCTTCCAGGCAAGCCCTTTTTCAGCGGCGCGGAAACTGAACATGACTTTGAGATCTTCGCACAGTGCCACGAGGTCAAAATCCTCGTTCTTGAGCGTGATGACGCCCGCCTCGATCTTCGATATCTCGAGTATCTGGTTGATGAGGGCAAGAAGATGTTCCCCGCTTCGCAGGATGGTTTCGATGTGAGTGCGCTGGGTTTCGGAGAGCGATTCCGATCGGCGGAGCAATTGTGAGAAGCCAAGGATCGCGTTGAGCGGGGTTCGTATCTCGTGGCTCATGTTGGCGAGGAACACGCTTTTTGCCCGACTCGCTCGTTCGGCGGCATCTTTTGCGGCGTGCAGTTCGCGGGTCTGTTCGACGACCTGTTGAGCGAGTTGCTGTCTTTCTCGCTCGATCTCTTCGGTGAAGCGCGTTTTTTCGGTGATGTCGCGGACGAGCACGATGACTTTATGGGGACCACCGGTAGCGACACGCATCTCATGGCATCGGATCGTCTCTCCGATTTCTTCCTCATACACAATGGTCTGTACTTTCTCGGAGGCGATGGCTTCGGTGACCGCCCGATCGAACTCCTCGCGGAAGGGGCTGGCGAACACCTGAGCGATGGAGCGGCGGAGGAACCGTTCGGGCGGCGCGAACAGCAAAAGAGGATCGCTCGCGAAGTAGTCCACGAACACGCGCCGCTCGTCAAGGAGGAGGATGAAATCGGGAAGAGCCTTGAGTATCGCGCGGAGCCGGGCGTTGACCTCTTCGAGATCCTCTTTCATCTTTCTTTCTTGCGTCACATCGAGCGAGAGGCCGACCAGATGACTTATCTTTCCCTTTTCGATGATCGGCACCTGCACGGTACGCATGACGCGATGTCCGTTGACCGTGGTCACCGGGATCTCGACTGGCTTGGTTGCGGTGTGGCCTGAGATCGCCTCTCGGTAGAGAAATTCGAATTCGTTGGCCTCTTCGGGGCGGAGAAGAAAGTCAACGCGCTGACCGACGATCTCTTGACGCGGAATGCCGAAGAACTCTTCGGCGGCGCGGTTGACCTGCGTAAAGCAGAGCGTTTCCGGATCCTTCACGAAGACCATCGCCGGCAGATGGTCGAGGATCGTCGCGTAATAGTCGCGTTGGTGTTTCACCTCACGGTTAAGGCGCACCTGCGCCGAGATGTCGGTCGCGAGAGTGGCGAACCGATGTTCACCTGTTTTGAATGCGGTGATGGCTATGTGCTTGTCAAGAGGCTCGAAGTAGGTATCGAACTTGAGACTGGTGCCGGTGGCAACCACATGTGCATATTCGGTAAGGTACGGTGCCGTTCCCGTTCCGTAGAGCACCGAGGCACGGGCTCCGACCGCCATGTCCCGCGGGATGCCGGTAAGATCGGTATAGGCGGGGTTGCAGTCAAGGATGACATAGTCGTACGGGGCTCCCTGTTCGTCATAGAGGATTTTGTGAAGAGCGACCGATTCGCTGAGATTCATAAAGAGCGACTCGAACCGCTCGCGCGCCTCCTTGAGGCGGCGTTCCGCTTCCCATTTGTTCACCATCTCGGCGAGGCGCCGAGAAACCTGCACAAGAAACTGGGAATCCTTCAGCAGGTAGTCGGAGGCGCCTCGCCGCATGAGGACAAGAGCCCTTTGGAGGTCGCTGTAGCCGGTCAGGACAAGAAACGGGGGCAGGAAGAGATTTTCTTGAGATGCCTGTTCTATCATCTCTTCAGCGCTCATGTCGGGGAGACGCAGGTCGAGCACCATGAAATCGCCTGCCTGGTTCCGAAGAAGGTCGAGTGCCTGCGCGCCAGTAAAGGCGAAACAGGCTTCCCATCCACGGTTCTTTACGGAAATGCCGAGAAGTTGCAAGGTCCCTTTATCATCTTCGACGATGAGGATGCGCGGAACGCGCAGATTCTGAGATGTCCGGGACATGATGCCTTCCTATAGTCTTGGAACCTCTATGGCGACGAGCCCTATCCCTATTTTTCTCATCTTTTCCGCAAGATCCTTATAGGTGACCGGCTTGGTCACATAGGCGTTGCATCCCAGCGTGTAGCACCGTTCTATGACGGCAGGGTCATCGTCGGTGGTGAACACTATGATGGGAATTTTGCGGTACGCGGCGGTCCCCTTAAGGTGGGTGAGGACGGCAAAACCATCTACCTTGGGCATGGCAAGATCGAGAAGAAGGAGGTAGGGAGTTCCCCTAGTGGCTTGTTTTCCTTTTGTTTGTTCGGCGAAAAAAGCAATAGTTTCTTCACCGTCGCGGAACCGAATGACCTCATTGGACACCCCGGCCTCCCGGAGCGCCGCGAGGGTGAGTTCGGCGTGCCCGTCGTCGTCTTCGGCGAGAAGAATCACGAGATCACGATGAGGAGCGCCGTTTGCGGGTGTCATTTTCTTCTTCGTTCCGTTCACAGGAATCTCCTTTTTTCAGTGGGCGTTGTCTTTTCTTTCATCATCCGAGGTTCTTATGCTGCCGGGACATCTGAAATGACCACTTGGTCGCGCCCCTGTTGTTTGGCGCGGTAGAGAGCCGCGTCGGCGGCCCGGAGCACCACGTCAAGAGCGTTTCCGTGAGCGGGATAAGCCGCTATTCCGAACGAAAGGGTTATCGGCCCGAGCGTTTTATCTTCGAAAGGTATTCGAAGATCGCGTGCCCTGCGACACAAGTCTTCGGCGCGTATCTTAGTGTGTTCGAGCGATGCCTCGGGCAGGATGAGCGCAAACTCTTCACCGCCGTAGCGGCAGACGATGTCGGCGGTGCGCAGACTGCGCGCAAGGAAGCGGCCTACCTCGGCGAGGATGGCATCGCCGGCAGCATGGCCGTGGATGTCGTTGAACTGTTTGAAATGGTCTATGTCGCACATGATGATGCCGATAGGGTACTTGTGGCGCCGGGCGCGCGAGGTCTCGCGCACGAAGGTCTCTTCGAGATAGCGCCGGTTGAACAGCCCCGTGAGCGGATCCTTGATGGATTGAGAAAAAAGTTTTTCGCGCAGTTTTATGTTGGCAAGAGAAAGTGCGATGAGTTCGCCAATCTCGGTGGAGATCTCTTCGAATTCGTCAAGGAAGGGGCCATTCAGCAATCTTCGCTTTTCGCAGAGATGAAGTAGTCCAAGCACCTCGCTGCCGGCGGTGAGCGGAAGACACACATAGGAGGTTGTCTTCTCGAAAGAAAGATGGGGACACACCAGTTCGCGGCGAGGGTGGCGGACAAAATAGGCTCTCCCGCGGCGGAGCCCCCAACAATCATTGGGTAAGAGGGGGTTGGCTTCCTCTGCCTCGTGATTTCCCCACGAAGCAACCTGATCGAGGTCGGTACGAGAGGCGCTCATGAGATAAAGTACCCCACTCGAAGAGGGAAAGAGATCCTGAAGCGATTTTGCGATGATGGGTCCTGTTTCGGAGAGGGTGGAGCAGGTTTGGAGAAGTTGGCGAAGATCAGCGAGAATCGCTCCGCGACGATTCTGTCTTTTCACAAAGGCCAAATGGCGGGCGTTGGTGAGCCATGCGAGGAGAATGAGCGCCACAAGGAGCACCAATATCGTGGGAATTGCCGCGCGAACGAGAACTTCCCAGTTCCAGAGATGTGCATCGATATCCATGCCGAACACCGCGAGCGTTGCGCCGGTTTGTGGGTCAACGAGAGGAACGAGCGCCGAAACCCAAGTTCCCCATTCGTCGGTGAGCGGTCCTTCGGTAAATGGCGTTTTGTCATCGAAAATGCGGCGAAGTTCGGGAGAGGCCTCCTCGTAGATCTGCCCTGGAGGAGAGTAGTCCCGGGAAGTCGGTGGCTCGTTGTCGACAAAGAAGAAGACTTCTCCTTTTTCGTTCCGTCCGAGAAGATAGAGGAAGCGAAACGCGGAGTTGGTTTTCCGTATGAGGGAAAGTTGTTCTTTCAGCAGCTGGTAGTGCGGGTTGGAGAGATCGGCCTCGCTTCCTGAAAGTTCTTTTAGGCGGGTCGTATTGATCGCCGCCCCGACGATGCGCGCTTGTTCGAGAAGTTGTCTGCGCAGATCGGCATCAGTGTGACGGGCGGTTCCTACCGAGGCCACGATGGCGAATGTGAAAATGGCAAGGGCAATGGCAAGGAAACGATGCGACTTTCGATTGTTTGCCATGGTCAGTGGTTTCCTTCGTGATATCTGCTCGTTGTTGGCACGGCAAAAGAAAACCGGCTTCCTTTGCCGAGTTCACTTTCAACCCATACTCTTCCGTGATTGCGTTCGACGAGGCGTTTCACGATGGCGAGTCCCAACCCTTCTCCCCGCGAATCATCTTCTGGAGCGGTTCGTAAAAAGGTTTGCCAAATGAGGGAAACATCTTGGGAAGCAATACCTCGGGCAGTATCGGCGACGCAGAAAACCGCTTCCTTTTCCTCTTTTGATTCTTCTCCTTCGACGGTGATCACGAGAGGACGAGCAGGGTCTCGATACTTGAGTGCGTTCTCGAAGAGATTGCTCAGGATTTGTTCCATGTCATGCTCGTCGGCCCAACAGGAAGGAAGTTTTTTGCATTCCACACGAGCCGCCTCCCTAGTTATCAAGGAATAAAAGGTGGCAACAACTCGCGAGGCCACCTTGTTCATATCAACTGTTTGCGGATGATATGGCGATCGACCGGCCCGTGAGAGGTGAAGGAGCGAGTCAATGAGACGCTCTATGCGACGGGCACTTGAATCAATATAGGAAAACGCTTCAGGGATCTCTCGCTTCAGCGCCGGCTCTGCGACTGCGCATATCTCTTCGAGCGAGGCCTTTCGGTCGAATTTTTCTCCGATATCGCGGAGGAGCGATTTGATGCGATCGCTGAATCCAAAGATATTTACCAGTGGGGAGCGCAGATCGTGCGACACCACATAGAGCATCGTTTCCATTTCTTTGTTTTTCCCGGTAAGATCACGGAGTAGCCGCCTCACCTTTCGCCTGAAATCGGCAAGGCTGATGAGCGACCAAATGGTCATACCAAGAAGTACCGTTGCCAGAGGATAGACACCAACAATGATGAAGCCTATCTGTCGAAGCACCTGCCATCCATGACCTCCAGGGAGCGTGAACATGAGGAGCGCCATGCAAAGGTGAGTGACGAGGCCGAGCAAGAAGAGTCGCCGAAGCACCAAAGTGCCCGGATCTCCTTTCCAATCGCCCCTTCTCCACCAATAGTACCCGAAGAGGCCGATGAACGCTGAGGCTATTGACACGAGGATGCCAGTGAAGGCACCCGAGCCGCCGATGAGGGCGCGTGCCACCGCAGCGAGGGTGGTGGCGATGAGCGCGGCAAAGGGGCCGAAGAAGAATGCGCAGAGTGAGAGAATCACCGATCGACCGTCGAAGATGATGCCGGGAGCAAGGACAAACGGCTGCATCATGCCAACCAGAGCGGTGGTACCGAAGAGGAGTCCCTGAATGACCGCTCCGGAGCCTCGATTGTTCGTGCGGTAGGCAAGAAAAGAAGCGGCGACGCCAAGCGCCACGAGGATGGCGAGGTTATGGAGGAGTTCGATCCAGCTCATAGCAGGTATCTCGGGAGTGAGATCTTGAACGGTGCGCTGGCGGTTATTCGCGCAGTATTGAGAAGGAGGATAATCGCGGAAAGCGTGTCTGCTGAAAGGATGGCCCAGAGCGGCGCGATGCCCAACGCCCCGCAAACGAGCAAGGCTCCTTTGACCCAGAGCGCGAGAACCAGATTCTGAAGCGCCACCGCGTATCCTTTGCGGGAAAATTCCGCGGCCACCGCAAGCGGCATTGGTCCCGGGGCCGTCACCACGACATCCGCCACCTCGAGCGCCCGGCGCGCGGGGACATCGCCTCCCGCTATCCCGACATCGGCGCGCGCGATGAGCGGCGCGTCGTCGAAGGCATGCCCCGCCACCGCCACGGGGCCGTCGGCGTGTGCGATGATCTGCTCGAGCATTGCCATTTTCTCGGCCGGCGTCAGTCCCCCGACACCGCGGTCGGCCCCGGCTTCGCGGGCGAACCTTTCGACGATCAGGGGATTGTCCCCCGAGAGGACGATCACTTGCCGGACCCTTGCCCGCTTCAGACGAGAGATCGCCGCCTTGTTCTCCGGATACGGGTCATCGCCGACCACGATACGACCGATGAAGAAACGGTCGAGCGCCACATGTACCGTCGTCCCGATCGTGGCCTCAGGCCCCGGCTCTATTCCCCGTTTCCGGAAAAAAGCCGTCGAACCGACGGTTATCTCGCGTCCCTCGTAAGAGACCACGACACCGCCGCTCTCGCTTTGCACCTCTTCGACGGTTCCATAAGGGATCGGTTTCCCGAAAGACTCGCGTATGGCAAGGGCGACAGGGTGAGATGACCCCGCTTCGGCGATCGCCGCGTAGGTGAGGAGTCGTTTGGAGGACATCCCTTCTACCGGCAGGATCTCTATCACCTCCCTGATGCCGCGGGTCAGTATGCCATTCATCACGATGACGAAAGTCTTGGTGCGTGCGAGCGTCTCGGTGGCTGTTTCGTCGGTCACCAGAATGCCGCGCCCCGCAAGCGAGGCGAGCGTCGTCCATCCGGCGAGGGGCACCGAAACGATGAGTACCGCGGGACAGGCGAGCACGAGGAACATCGCGGCATGATAGGCGCTTTCGATAAGCGGCATATTCCTGAAGCCGAGAAGGGGAGAGAGGGCGAAAAAGAAGGCAACAAGCACCACTGCCGGCGTATACCATTGGGCAAAACGGGAAAGAAGGCGTACCGGGCGCGTCTTGTGCATCAGTGCTTGAGCGACGAGTCGCTCGATCTCTTCCGAAGGCACATCCGCCGGCGACGCAGAACCGTCTGTAGCCCGGGCCCGGGTCGTAGCGATGATATCCCGGCAACGATCGGTGATCCGGGCTACTATCCGTTCCTGCAGATAGCGCCCCAGTCGGTAGATGAGAAGGATGGTTATCGCTTCAGGAAAACGCTTCATCAAAAGAGCCGTGAGCGAGGCGAGAAGAAGTAAGAAATGCTCGTCGAGGAAACGCCGTTCACGGAAAAGGGTGCCCATACGAGCGATGAGCGGTACCGCAAAAAGAAGCCATGCGGCACCGAACAACACCCACGCGGTCGTTTCGGGGAAAAAGTTCCCGAAGGCGAAGATGCAGACGACTGCGGCAAGCACATCGCTGGTTACGAGCGGGAACATGCTACTTCGCATGGGGTTCACTTTCCTGCAATTATAGCGCCGCGATGCCGGAGCATAATGAGTGGAACGAGAAGGCGGAGGATGCCGCGGATGCGGACCAGATCGGCGCGATCGAACAAAAGCGACACCATCTTGTCGGTCAGGTTGAACACGCCGAGAACCCGATCGCCACACACGATGGGAACGATGAGAAAGTAATCCTTTGCGTAACCCTCTCCTTTTTTGGCAAAGCGTTCGTCTCTGGCGATATCCTCGCAAAAAAGCGGTTCGCCGCTTTTGAGGGCATACCATGCCGGTGAAGAGGGGGAGTAGGGCACTTCGATACCCACGATGTTCTTTTTCGTCGAGGCCTCGACGACGAGGTTTCCCGCTTCGTTGAGGAGCATGAATGATCCGCGTGCCGCGAAGACGAGGTCGCAGATTCCGGTAAGAGCATGATCGAGGATGGTTCGGAGCTCGTTTTGCGATTCAATCGCCACCTCGCCTATTGCCCGCTGGAGACGAAGAAGGTGTTCCTGATGTTTGGTGCGCCGAAACTCGTCGAAGAGGGCGAGGATGTCGAGGAGCAGATCGCTCACCTTCGTTTTTTCGGCGACGAAGTATTTGTAGGGGAACCGAAACGACACTTCCGGAGCAAAGGTCACTCGGTCGCTCGTCACGACGACGGTCGGAAGGAAGTTGAACAGACAAGAATTATGGAATTCGATGAGGCGGAGAATAGAGCGATAGGTCTCTTCGACGATGAACAGCGGCTCGAATGAGCGGCAATCGTTGATGATCGCGTCTCTCGTGATCGGTGATACCGCATAGTGTGCCGCGCGCGCAATGGCATAGAGGCGGTTTTCCAGTTGACGGTCGCGCACCGCGATATAGGTCTTTATCTGATGCATATTCTCCTCCTCGACAGATGCCGTAATGATACTCCCGGGAGAAAGACAAGTCCATTTTTTTGTTGTGGAAATATTCGCCGAATCAGTCGGCGGCCCCCCGGCTCTTCAGGAGTCCGGAGAGGGTAGGATGTCTCTTGATGAGCGCGCGGAGCGGCTGGTAGGGCATATCGAGCATCTCCGCGATGGTGCGCACGGAAAAGTTGTTTCTCAGGTACTTCCGGATGGTGAGGATCTCTTTTTTGAAACGGCCCTGCAGGGCGCTCACCCTCTTTTTGCGCGCCGGCTTGCGTCCCGGCTTTCGCTTCTTTTTGGGGCGTCCGACCTTTTTCTTCGGCGGTCTTCCCGGGCGACGCCGTTTCGGTGGGCGGCCGCGCCTCCTTTTCGGTTTGCGCCCCGGCTTTTTCTTTTTTCCCGGAGTCTCAGCGGGCGCCGCAAGGGAGGAAGCGAGCAGATAGAGGAGCGTGAACAGCGAAGATCCCTGTTCGCCGAGCGCGGCGCCGTCGAGCACCATGCCGCTGTCGGCGAGATGAAGCGAGGCTTTCTTCGCGATGATCGCTCCGACGCACGAGATACGATCGGCGGCGTCACGACCAAGCAGATTCGCCGCAGGAACGATGAGCGCGTCTCCCGGCTGTAACCGCTCGATGAGTTTCGCGAGAGCCGTTCGCTCGCGCCAAATCTTTTTCTTCGAATAGCGTCCCTCGACGATGGTCGCCGAAAGCCCTTTCCGCGCCGCGTAGGCCGACACCAATTCTTTTTGTACCGGATCGCTTTTGCCGACGCGGTTGAGGGTGATGAAAGAAAAAACCGATTTCTTTTCCATAAGAAATACCTCCATACAAACAAGAAAAGACTAGCAAAGAATAAAGGCAAGTCAATAAAAATTCTTAAAAAGTTTTTTGAAAGAATTTTCTCGAAAATGCTTTTAGAGAAGCAAAGATTTTTCTCATGAACGACGGCGCATAGTGACGGATACTGTTTCTGACAAAATAATACCATAGCGCTTTACGCGAGCGTTTTCCCTCCACGATGCCGACGATGTCGAACACCGAAATTGGACGGTCACAAAAGGCGTTATTATCGCCTTTGGTCCGCGCGACAAAGTTCTTTTTCCAGACAAGCCGATGCGCCACGAACGAACCGCCGGCGCGGAAAACGACGACATCGCCGGGGCGCGGCGCGACGCTCTTTTTTATCTTTATCAGCTCGCCGGGGCGAATGGAGGGGAGCATGCTGTTAGAATGCCCTTTGATCTGGATATCGTCGGGTCCTTCTATGAACTCGGCCAGAAGGAGGAGGCTATCTCTGTCCATGGAGTTCCTCGTAAACCTCTTTCGCCGCCAGAGCGTATCTTTTCCGTGTCGGCGAGCAGGCGCACAGGTCGCCTGACTCTTCCCATGACAATTCGTAACACGGGTGACAGAAGGAAGAGAGTTCGCATTGGTTACAGACCCGTTCGGCAACGACTTTTGCGCGGACCTCTTCGGCGTGGCGGATAATGACTTCTTCGGCGTTCGTGTCAAGCATCGAGCCGAGGTGTCGCTGGCTGACCGGGCAGAAACGGAACTTCGCCTGATGGTCGATGTAGAGTCCTTCGCCGATCTTGCAGAGGCGCAGGTCTTGCGGCGAGAGTTTCCCGGGATCGAGATATCCCGCGGCTACCAGACCTTTGAGATACCGTTTCATCTCGTCGTGTGAAAGGGCGAGCGGCGCGATCGAGCCCCGGCGGTCGAACTTGTCGCGCACCAGCGGATCGATGATAGAAGGGGCATCAAACGACCGGATGAGCGTCACCAAACGCCCCATGTCGGGAAGCGGCGAGAGGATGACGGCGCCGATACGGAACGGCATTCGCTCTTCCCGGCAGAGGCGCATCGCGGCGAGAGTTCTCTCGAACGCGCCGGGCACCTGCGTGATCCGGTCGTGTTCCGACGGATCAGCCGAGTAGAGCGAGAAGTCTATCGAACCGAGGCCTGCGCGGCGCAGGTCGAGCAGTCTCGGCCGGTCGAGCAGGAGACCGTTGGTCTTGAGGCGGATGAAGAAATGTCGCCGCTTCGCCTTCGCCACAAGTTCGGTAAGGTGCGGATTCAGGAGCGGTTCGTAGCCGGTCAGGGAGAGGAGGACGAATTCCAGAGAGACGAGTTTGTCGAGGATGGCCTCGAAATGAACGACCGAAGGGAGAGAGGAAAAGGGAGCGCGTGGCGCGTCGTGTGGCAGGAAACAGTGGAGACACCGCTCGTTGCAGAGGTGCGACACCTCAATGTGGGCCGATTTAGTGCGCGGAGCGGATGAGGTCATATACCTTCTCCGATGAATCGTTCAGATTGTGCCGGAAACGGAAGAACCTCCCCGTTTCGAGCAGGGCCGACACATATCCGTTGAGAACGCCGGTGTAACGGACCTCCCGCAACGGGAGGATGATCTGCCGCCGGTCGAACAGATGGCGCCAGAGCTCGTCGCCATCGCGCACCGGCTCGATCGAGGAGGGGTTCGAGCTTTCCTTCTCGAGGATGAAGATGTCACGGACCTCGGCGGTGACGGGGAAGGGAAGGTCGCGCCGACCGACCTTCTCCCAGTTGCAGAAAGGAGTGCTGTGAACGGTGAGGCGACCGTCATGAGGGAGGAGGACATTGAGGTCATCGTTCCCGCAACGGAAGAACGAGGCGAGTTTCATCGTGAGGGTGCTCTTTCCGGCGCCGCTCTCGCCGATGAGGAGACAATGGTATCCGTCGCCCGACAGGAACGACGAATGAAAGAGGAAGCCGAGCCGATGTTTCAAAAGGAAAGGATTGAACGCCGTCTTCACCGGTTCGTTCTGCGCCGTTCCCTTCTCCCAGATGGCGGCGTGGAGATGACAGGTATCGGTGTCATCGTCGTAACGATACCGTGGGTTCTCGTCCGAGATGTGTATCCGGAGGACGGGCGAGTTGCTCTCGGGGAAAGAACACCTGAAATTGTTAAAGGATTCGTTCAGCGGACGGTTCGATACGATGGCCGCTTCGGCTACCCGGTAGCTATGCAAGGGTTCCGGTCCTCAGGTCGGGCCGTTTCCCCCTGTGCACCACTCCTCGTCGGTGCCGGTCTCGCACCCCTGCGAAGGGCCGAAAAGGGTCAATTTGAACGCTTCTTCGGAGAGGATCGCCGGTTTTTCGTAACGCATCGCCTATCTCCTATTCACGATAAAAGACACAATCACCGCGGTCGTTGTTGCGGTCACAGATGACAAGACCGTTTTCCACCACCAGCGCGTTCCCCGTCGCCGAGGTTATCTGTTTGTTGACATAGACCGATGGATGAAGGGTGAGGAAGGAACCGGTGCCGCTGAGCAGATATTGGCTGTAGGCGCCGGTGAGGAATATGTCGTCGTTCCCGTCGCCGTCTATGTCGCGCATCTGGCCGGTGCAGTTCTTGGCAAGCGTGCCGTTCGTTCCCTCGTTCCCGAGCGCCTCGGTGAGGATCGCGCTGTGGGTTATCCTGTTGACCCCTTCGGTCCATGTCCCCGGCACCACGACGCCCGACGCCGATCCTTTGTAGATGTAGATGATGTCGGTGTAGACGATGGCGAGGTCGTCATAGGCGTCGCCGTTGATGTTCCCGAAGAAGGATTTCCGTATCGCATTGATGCCCGACACGGTGAAGTCGTAGGTCACCGCGCCGCCGCCCGGCAGGGTGGCGTTGCCGTAAAAGACCTTCACCTTCGTCGGTGTCGGGTTGCCGCCGACCACGAAGTCGCCGTAGCCGTCGCCGTTCAGGTCCCCTGCCTTCCGGACGCCAACGCCGAAGAGATCGCCCGACGCGGCGCCGTAGAAGGAGACATCTATCGTCGCGCGGTCTGCCTCGCTCGTGCTTCCGAGGAGGATATCTACCCGGCCGGTGTTGGAGTTGTGGGTCCCCTCTCCGACCGCGACATCGTCTATCCCGTCGCCGTTGAAGTCGCCGATCATGTCGATGTCGGAGATGTTGGCCGAGAAGGTGGTCCCCGGTATGAGTTGGCCGCGCGTCGTACTGATGGACCCAGCCGTTCCCCAATAGATGTGGAGGTTGCGCGAGGCGTCGGTCACGATGAGGTCGAGGTAACCGTTCGCGTCGCCGTCGAAGTTGCCGCCGCTCGTGACATACTGACCGAAACTTGCCCCCGCGTCGGCGGGCTTGACGAGGGTCACCTTCGTCGGCGCCGCGCCGACCGAACTGATGAAGATGCTCACCGTCTGCAATGTCGAGTCGCTAAAGACGAAGTCGGTGATGCCGTCTCCGTTCAGGTCGCCGATGTAGCGCATGGCGCCGCCGCCGTGACTGCCGGCGCTCGCCGTTATCAGGGTATCCTGCGTCAACTGGACCACTCCCTTGTCCACAACATTAGTAGACAGGACCGGGGCGTGGTTTGTCGCAAGAACCGTTCCGTCCTGCGCGTAGACGGCGCCGGTCGCCCGGACCGCGAAGCAGTATTTGTCGCCGTCCTGATGAATGTCGGCGGTCACCGTTTTGGCGCCGTTCTGCCGTTTCTTGAGGTGGAACAGATAGCTCTGAGCTTCGCCGGCAGCCTTCGGGTTGACGAAGGCGTCGCCGTTGAGCGACGGGTCGGCCGCCGCGAGGAGGGTGAGCGGGACGACAGCCGTCGCAGTGTCGAAAACGCTTTCGTTGTCGTCGAGGGAGCAGGTCCCGGCGTACGATTCGTATTTCACCTGATATTCGTACACGCGGTTCTGGAAAGCGCCGCCGTAGGCCGAACTGTTGCCGGCGACGGCATTCCACTGGACGAAGGCCGAGCCGCGTGCCGCGTTCGTCGTCACGACCGGGGTGATGCTTTCGGGCCGTTCGAGATCGAGGTGGACGAAGATGATCCTTTCGTAAGTGTTCCCGGAGGGTTGCTCGGTCACCGTCACCTTCATCTCGATGTCGGTCTGCCCGCCCGCCACACTATCCTCGAACGAGAGGTTCGTGAACTCGGCGACCATGTCGGCGCCGTCCTCGACGATGTAGGCGGTAGTGGTCCCGCCAATCGCGCCGACCGGAGAGACCGCGGTGAGCATCACGGTGCCGTGGATGGTGTAGCCGGCGATATCCTCGATTCCGCCGATGACGAAGATGATCCGGTTCGGCGAGGAAGCGGTAAGTTCGAGGATATTCGTCGTGTCATGGTTTGTGTCGTCGTCGTAGCCGTAGCCGATCTCCCATGTCGTGCCGGTGACATAAGGTGCCGGGTTCATATCACCCGCGTCGAGCGACGGATCGGTGACATCGGCGCGGACATAGTAGGTGTCGGTCGCCGGCATGACGCCGTTGTTCACCGTGAGCGCAAGGGTGTTCTCGACGCCGCCGGTGAGGAGCGTCACCACCGCGAAGTCGGCCCGACCGTCGGTAACCGTTGCCGGGCCGTAGGTGGTTGTGCCGTTCACGAGGAGCGTCGCGGTGCTTCCGTTCGGCGCATCGGTGAGCACATACATATCGTAGGTTCCCGAGCCGTCGTTCGTGTTGAGCCATGTCGGGGCGACCTGCCGTCCGTTGATGAGTTTGTCGTTGGCGAGGTAGAGCGAGAAGCAGGCGACATCGGTGTCGACCTCGACATCCACCGTTCCCGATTCGAATACATTGAGGTGGTCGTCGGTGACGGTCACCATGAGCCGCCAGAAGCCGTCGCCCACCCGAAGGAACGAGCCATCGTTGGGGAAGGTCTGATTCGCGCCGTCGTTTGTCGCGGTGAATCCGTTCCATGACTTGCGCTGGCGTGTGGTGTCCTCGGTGCCGCCGATCGCCGTTATTGGAATAGCGGTGATGTCTATCGTCGAGGAAGTGCCGGTCGGAGTGGCGAGTTTGGAGAGGTCGAGTTTGAGGGTGAACTGCACGCCGCTGATGGAGAGGTCATCGTCTTTCGTATCGTCGA
>CAYNMQ010000003.1:0-215 GCA_964398245.1 uncultured Spirochaetales bacterium
AGGGGGGGTCGATGAAGATGATGTCGGCAGGGCGGGGAAGAAACTCTTTGCCGCGTGCCGAGAAGGCGTCAGCACAGAAGACCCGAGCACGATCGGCGATACCGAGTGCCGAAAGTTGTCCCTCCAGAAAACGAGCCCGTTTCCGGTCGCGTTCGGTGAAGATGACCTGCGCGGCGCCGCGGCTTACCGCTTCGATGCCTACCGCGCCGCTTCCG
>CAYNMQ010000003.1:225-5001 GCA_964398245.1 uncultured Spirochaetales bacterium
GAACCCGAACAAACCGGTGGAAATGCATTTGGGAACAAAGGACGGCTTTTTCACGCTGGAGACCTGTCTCTCCCTGCCGCGGCCCCTTGGAGAAATTTTCCCCTTTTTTGCTGACGCCGCCAATCTGGAAGTACTCACTCCGCCATGGCTGCGGTTTGAGATTCTGACCCCGCTGCCCATCCGAATGCGGTCCGGCGCTTTCATTGAATACCGAATACGCCTCCGCGGCTTACCGCTGCGATGCCTACCGCGCCGCTTCCGGCGAACAGGTCGTAGAAAAGGGTGCCTTCGAGGTCACGGAGCGCGAAGAGCGTGTTGAAGAGCGCCGCGCGCACCTTCTCCTCGGTGGGACGGATCGCCTCGTCGGCTAGAGGAATCTTGCGTCCTTTGAAAGATCCGGCGGTAATGCGGAGGAACATGGGCGCCCTTCAGGGGCAATCGGCGGTCAGTTGTTCGACCTGTGCCCGGTCGGGAGCGTCAGGCACCATGGCGAGGTACTTCTTGTAATGCTCGCATGCCTTGGCAGCGTTACCCATCGAAGCATAGGCGATGCCGAGGTATTTATGAACTTTCCCGGCCCGCGGATTGAGTTTGAGCGCATCTTTGTAGGAATGAATGGCGTCGTTGAAACGCTGTTCGGCGATCGCCTGATTGCCCTCTGCCACCAATTTGTCGAAAGCGCCTCCGGCTGGTTGGGGAGCAGTCTTTGCCTTCGGCTGAGGCGCCGGTTTGGCAGGAGGCGTCGGTTTCTGTTTGGGTGTCGGTGTGGGCGCTGGAACAGGTTTTGATTCGGGAGCAGGCGTCGGGCTTGCCCCGGCGGAGTTTTCAACGGAGCCGGGTTCCGGCTTCGCTTCGGGCGCTGGTGCCGGCTCCGGTTTCACTTCTGGTGCCGGCGCCGGGCTTGCCTCGGCGGAGTTTCCAACGGAGCCGGATTCCGGCTTCGTTTCAGGGGCAGGTGCTGGCTCTTGCTTTACCTCGTCGGCAGGAGAAGACTCCGCCCCTGATTCCGAGATCGCCGGCGGTCGCGCGGGGGGATGGACCGTGGGCGTGAAGATGACCGCGCGCGCGATGCCTCCCACTACCACGACAGCGCCGATGGTGCCAAGGAGGGTTTTCACCGGAAAAGGCTTCTTTGGTTGCCGCTGTTCCTCTGCGCCGATCTCTTTGAGAAGGTCGGCTATCTCCTGTTCTTCCTGATACGGTTTTTTCGTGAAGAACTCTTCCGACAGCGACGCCGTTTTTATGCGGAGATCCTCGGATGGTGTCGGCGTCGGGGCCGGTGTCGTCGCCTCTTCTTTTTCCGGTGCAGGGGAAGTGACCGGTTCCGGCTTTATCTCCTCGGTCACTGTTTCCGCGTCGGTATTGGTACTCCCACACATCGTGCAGGCACCGATCGCCTTGGGGATCTCGGCCGAAAACCCGCAGTTGTGACAAATGAACTTCATCGTGCGCTCATTTGACCGGTTTTGCCTTGATGACCGGTTTTCCTTCTTTCTCTTCTATGGTGAAAGTGACATCGCGGCAGTTATACTTGCTCATGATGGAGACGCGATTGGTCTTCAGTTTGGCGAGGAATGCTGCCTGCTCCTGTTCCGAGATCTTTTCGCCGTTCTTCATCTTGATGCCTTTGTAGGTCTCCCAGAGTGCGGCGAATGGATCTGTCTCGTTGCCGTTGCCCGCCGGCGGAGCGGCCGTGGCGGCCGGTGTGGGCGCCGTCGGCTTTGCCACGCCGGGGTCGGTGTGCCCGGTTTTCCCGTTCGGCTTCGGTGTCTCCACGGGGGCCCGCTTGCGGTCGAATGAGGGCTCCGGTATCTCCATCGTTTCGGTCTCTTCTTTTTCGGGGATCAAAGATTCGAGCACCTTTCCGCTCGTCTCGCCGTGCTTCTGATAGGTGCCGATGAGATGATTGAGCGCCGACACCACGAGCCCGGCGCCGTGGCTGTACTTACGAAGGATGAGTTTCTCTCCCACCCGGAGACGGGAGATGTCGGCGGCGAGGATGCGGAATCCGCGGTCAATATCGTAAGTGATGAGAAAGGTGAGGACAAGGGTGATGAATATCACGATGGCGGCATAGATGCCAATGTATGTGGTAACGCGACGGTAGAGTTCGAATCCGGGCACTGAGCTGAGGATGCCGACGAATGTGATCTTCTCCGGCGAGCGAAGGTCGTGCGGCATGGCGAACGCGCCGATGTGGTACCACCGGTTTATCGCCACCCCGCGCCCCTCCTTGAGCGCCTGATCCAGCGCCGGCTGGATCTCTTTCTGAAAGGCGCCGGAAAGCGTCTGGAGCATCTCGTCGTGGTTGAATTCGTGGATGATCGTCTCGCCGGAGTATATCCGCGCCGGGAAGGGGATCTGCGTCGAGACGAAGGCCTCGCGGAGCGGAACGAGCGATACGGCGATGAGCCGTTTGTTCATGCCGCCCAGATCGGCGGAGAAAGGAGCCGCTCCGATGAGGAACATCTCGTTGTTAAGCCGAAGCATGCCGTCGGAGGCGACGCCGTCACGGATCGCGCGGTCCACGGCGGGCACCCCTGCCATGGAGTTAAGTCCGGCGAAGGTCCCCGCCACGACGGAACCGTCGCCGTCGAGGATGGCGAAAAGGCTCTTGTTGTCGATCCCCCGCGTATCGAAGGTGACCTGACGACTCTTTTTGTCGAAAGCGATGTTTACCTTTGCGGCGATGTCGAACGCGGCGGTTATCCGCTCGTATTGGAGGGTCTTCACCCTTTGTTCAAGATAGCGGAAGGAGTTGTCGGCGGCCTGCTGGAGGTTGATGTTGTCGGCGAGCTTGTCCACCAGCACGAAAAAGAGCGCGGAGAGCACCGCAAGTATGATGGTGATAAGGAAGAAAACCTTGATCTTCAACCAAATGTTCCCGAACATGCGTTCCTCCGCGTTACGGTTGATTGCGAGAAGCGCCGCTTTCCGGGGCCGCCGCTTCGGAACGGCCCCGCTGATGCCCGACCGGACCCGACACGATCCGTCCGCTGGTGACGGTGGTCGAATCGTCGCGGAGAACCTCCCGGTTCGTTATCCGGTAGTTCACCGCGAGCGCCGAATCTCCCACCATCGAAAAATCCTCCTGAAATATCTGCCGGAAGGCATAAAAGATTTTTATCGAATAGGTGCCGGGGGGCAGCGTTGGTATGTCCACCTTGAGAAGGGAGCCTTTCACCGGGTAGAGACCACAGCCGACGAGCGCCCTTACGAACACCTTGGCGGAAGGGTTGTCGGCATCGATGAAGGTGTAGTTCCCGGTGCGCATGAAGGTGTATTTTGCGGTGCTGAGAGGGGGGACGGCAAGGTTTTGGGGAGAAGATTCCCCTTCGACGACGACGGCGAAGCGGCGCGGGATCTTTTCTTTGTTCTCAAAGAGCAGAACGCCGTTGACTTTGGTGAGAATGTAGGTCCTGCTCGACGAGAATCCGGCGAGCACGACCGTTTCCTGCGGCTGTTCGCCCAGATCGGCCCCTTCGATGACGAGATAGTAGGCTTCCGGTTCGGTCAGCCGTTCCGGCACGGTCACGAAGATGCGGTGGTAGTTGTCATTGATAGGGTTCTCAGGCATCACCTCTTCGCGTGAGACGCTCATCGGGCTGTAGAAGAGGGACAGGGAAAGCTTCCCGCCGTACAGCATCGCCGGAAGAAGTCCGGCGACGAACGCCATCGGTAAAAACAGGTATCTCGACACGAACATCCCCCGTGAACAGTTAACGTTTCAGTAACCGGATCTCCTCCCGAGTGCGCCGTTCGTTCTCGGCATCTCCCGCAGTGTAGTAAATGTTGGCGACTTTTTCAAGGATTTCCCTTTTGGTGTCGGGGTCCGTCGCCCGTTCCGCCGCATGGCGGTAATATTTGAGACTTTGCGCCGTCTTGCCGCTCTGATACCACGCGTCGGCCAGCGCCACGAGATACTTCATGTTGTCGGGGTCAAGGCGGATGGTCTGTTCGAAGTAGGTTATCGCCTCGGCGAGCATTCCCATCGAAAGGTGAACGATGCCCATGTTGTAGAACTCTTCGGGCGACTTCTCTCCCTGCATCGTCTTGGAAAGGCTTGCCTTCACCTCGTCGAGCGTCTCGGCGATGTTCTCCTCCTTCTCCATGGGGATGAGGTTCTTGAAGCCGGCTAGGAGCGTGGAATCGGGATAACTTGCGATGAGCTCCTGCAGAAGAATGGTCGCGCTGTGATAGTCCTCGATGCTGATGAAGAACTCGAGTTCGTCCAGCTTCTTCTGGGGCGGTTCCCGCAGTTCCTGCAGTTCGCTCAGCAGGTCCTGCGTCATGTCTGCGAACGCTTTGTCCACGGGAGCGGCGGCAGGCGCAGGGGTGTTTTCCGGAGAAGGCGGCTCGGGGGAAAGGAGCAGAGGTTCCTCTCGGGGTTGCGGAGAGCCGATGACGGCCGCTCCTTCTTCTTCCTCTTCCTCGTCGGAGTACTCCTTCGCGGGGCTCGGCGCCGGCATCGGCGCCGGTGGGACGACTCGAGGGGCGGCCGGTTTCTCCGCGGGGGCCGCAGAGGCGAGGCGCTCCTCCAGCCGGCGGGAACGGACAGGGTCGGCGGCAAGAAGTTCCCTTACCTCTTCGAATGCCTCTGATGCCCGCTGTTTCTCGTTCCGGTCGAGACATGCCTCGATGAGAAGGAACAGCGCTTCGGTGCCGGCCGCCACATCGCCCTTTTCGAAGTGCACCTTGGCAAGCAGTTCAAGGACATCGGGATCTTGACGCCACCCGGAGAACGAGGTGAGTTTCTCCACGGCTCGGTCGAAGAGC
>CAYNMQ010000003.1:5011-22312 GCA_964398245.1 uncultured Spirochaetales bacterium
CACCGCCGGTCCCTGCGGCCGACCCGCGCCGCTTGGCGCACGGGGGCCGACACATACGGTTTTTGCGAGGTTCGGTCGTCGCTCTCCGCCGGCTCTTCGGAAAGCTGCTGTTCCGGCGCCGCGTGGTGATCCTCGAGCTCGATCTCGATGTCGCCGCCCTCCTCTTCGCTCACCGCCTCTATCTTCCCGGAGATGATGTCGCGCAGTTTTCCTTCTTCGTTGAGAGCGAGAAGCGCTTCGGTATCCTGCGGGGTCAGCGAGAGGACCTTCCGGTAGTAGGCGTTGCGTTTGTCCATCTCCTGTCGGTCGCCGTAGAGCGCGGCGATCTGCTTGTAGAGAGAGATCAGCTTTTCCCGTTCTCCCATCTGTTCGAAGAGTCCGGCGAGCCGTTCGAGGAGATCTATCGCCTCCGGTTCGGTCATGATGAGTTTGTAGAGAATGGCCAGCGCGTTCGAGTGATTGCCGCTCTTGATGAGGGTGTCCACCAGTTCCCGTCCAGTGGCCGGGTCCTCGCCGCGTGCCGTGTAGAGGAGCTTGAGCACCGTGAGGTAGTCGGCGCTGCGTTCGGCCGATTTCAAAGAGACCTTGAGCGGGGAAAGGATCTTCTCGGCATCATGGAACATCTTCTCGGAAACCAGGATCGTCGCCAGTTTGATGGCATAGGAGGTGTTCTGCGGAAGCATCTCGACGATCTTCTTGAGCACCGCGATCGCCGCCGCCTTGTTCCCCTGTTTGACGAAATAATTGACGGCGATCTGATAACGCACCACGGCGTCTTTCACGAGGCCGTCGGCCTTATCGAGGTCGGCGAGCAGAACATTGATGCGCCCGTGGTCGGGATTGATGGCGAGCGCCTGCTTGAGCACCGCTTTCGCCTTGTTGTAGAAGCCCTTCTTCTCGAAGAGGAGCGCCGCCTTCTCGTACACCTCGATGGCCTTCTCCTCTTCGCCGGCGCGGGCGTAGAGTTCGGCGAGACGGATGTAATTGCGGTCGTTGTCGGGCTCTTTCTTGATAAGGGCGAGATACTGCTCTATTTCGCTGTTTTTCGGCTTTTGCGAGAGCCCGAAAAGGCTCTTCTTGTCGGTTACTTCGCCCAACGGTCGCGTCCGTGCGTTACTTCTTTACCCGTTCGACATACGAGAAGTTCTCGGCGGTGTTGATGCGGATGATGTCTCCCGCGTTGACGAAAAGGGGCACTTGGACGACGCCCCCGGTCGACACCTTCGCCGACTTCCACGTATTGGTCACCGTATCCCCGCGGACCCCCGGCTCGGTCTCGGCCACCTCCAGTTCTATGAACTGAGGGAGTTCGACCGAGATGGGCCTTCCGTTGTAGAACTGCACCGTGAGTTTTTCGTTCTCTTTCAGGAAGGGGACCACATCGGAGATGAGCGATTCGTCAATGGTGATCTGTTCGAAGGTCTCCTGATCCATGAAATGGTAGTGATCCCCGTCGTGATAGAGATATTCCATGGTCTTTTCTTCGACATCGGGGCGCTCGACCTTGTCGCCGTTCAGGAAGGTGTACTCCGAAATGGCGCCGGTAAGGATGTTGCGCAGTTTAGTCTTGATGACCGCCCGCCGTTTCTGCTGGATATGGACGAGATCCACGATGGCGTAGGGGACTCCTTCCATCTCTATTTTTAGCCCGCGCCGGAACTCCGAGGTCGAGATCGAGACCATGAGGCGGTCCTCCATCGAAAAAGTTTTGTCGCCTTATGTTATGTATGCGTCCTCCCTTGTCAAGGAAAAGACCTTTTTCGGCTCCGGGACGCCCTTGCCGCTTGAGCGCGAGCTTTTTGTCGGAAAACTGGCGGCTTACTGCTGGAGAATGTGCCGGAAGTAAGTGATGGTCGTGTCGAGTCCTGTTTCGAGCGGCGTATGCGGTTCCCACCCGAGAAGGCTCTGTGCGCGAGCGATGTCGGGGCACCGGCGCCGCGGGTCGTCGGGGGGAAGGGGCCGCGTGACGATGCGTGCCTGTGATCCGGTGCGCCGTAGGATGGTCTCGGCAAGGTCACGCATGGATGTCTCGCGGGGATCGCCGAGGTTGATGGGGCCAGTGAGATCGTCACCGCTCTCCATGAGGCGGACGAGGCCCTCGATCATGTCGGCGACATAGCAGAACGAGCGGGTTTGGAAACCATCGCCGTAGAGGGTGATCTCCTCATTCTTGAGTGCCTGCACAATGAAGTTGCTTACGACCCGGCCGTCGTTGGTAGCCATGTAAGGTCCGTATGTGTTGAAAATGCGGGCGATTTTTATCTGAATGCCGAACTGCCGGTGATAGTCGAAAAAGAGCGTTTCGGCGCACCGTTTTCCTTCGTCATAGCAGCTGCGTGGCCCGATAGGATTGACATTTCCCCAGTAGGTTTCCGGTTGGGGATGAACGAGTGGATCACCGTATATTTCGCTCGTCGAAGCGAGGAGCACGCGGGCTTTCGTAGAGCGTGCCAGATCGAGCACATTGATAGTGCCGAGAACATTAGTGCGCACCGTCTCAACCGGTCGGTGCTGGTAGTGGACCGGCGAAGCGGGGCTTGCGAGATGGTAGATCTCGTTGGCGGAAAACGAGAACGGCTCGGTGACATCGTGGGTGATGAGCGTAAAGCGAGGGTTGTCAAGAAGCGATGCAATGTTGTGGCGGTTTCCCGTCGAGAAATTGTCGAGACAGACGACCTCGTGACCTTCTTCGAGAAGCCGTGCGCAGAGGTGCGAACCGATGAAGCCGGCACCGCCGGTTACCAGAATACGGCTCATGAGGGGTATTCCTCCGTGTGCCATTCGATAAAGTCGAGCAAAAAATAACTTTCTCGAGAAGATTCTTCCGGTTCGATACGGAAAAGATGAAATCCTGCGGTCAGGTCAAGATCGAGTGTGCGGGTCGCTTTTTCGTAGACGGTTCCGGTGAAATCAAGTGTTCCGACGAGATGGTCGTCGGCGAACAGGCGGAAACGCCCCATGACCGGTCCCGCAACGCCGACGAAGGTGATGCGGTAATGCCCCGCCGCGAGAAAGTTCTGGCCGAAGGTGTAGAACTCGTCGGGATCGCGGAAACGGCAGAAGAACCCCTTCTTCGAGAAGTCTATTCCCAGTTGGACAGGGTGGGGGATCGCGATGTAACGGAAAAGATCGGCGCGTCCCGGGTACTCGTTGCAGTAGTCGGGCTCGCCGCGAAGCGGGTAACGCTTGTCCTCCATCTCGGTGACGAGGTAGGTCGGCGGCAGTTCCGGCTCGGCGAGCGGCGTGACGACCGGCGGATCGTCGTTCGCCTGCAGTTTGGCGTAACGAGCCCGGAAGAAACGGCGGCCATGATAGTAGTGCATGAGGGCGCTGTTGGCGCGATCGCCGAGGTCGCGGACATAGATGACCGCGTTCTTATCCCAATCGTCGTGCCGCATCTCCGCGAATCCGGAACCGATGAGTTCCTCGTCGCTGACGAAGACCACCGCGTTCGTAATGCCCATCTTTTCGATGGTCTCGGAAAGCGATTTCTCGACACCCCAGAACCCTTTGGCGTAGCGGGCGAACAGGGGCGGAAGAACGAAGAGCAGAGTGAAAACGATCCCGGCGGCGGCGAGGCCGGTGAGCGGTGTTATGATGAATTTTTGCCGGGGAAGGCGGCGGATCTGTTCACCCAAGACTTCTATCCCTAGTGCGGCGAGGAGCGGGAGATAGGATGCCGTTTCGTAGTAATAGCGCGGGCCGAAGACATTGCCGTCGAAATAGAAGAAAAAGTAGCCGACGACGGTCGAGAGAAAGATCATGGTGAAAAAGGCCGCTTTTCTTCGCACGGCTGCATTCCCGAACCAGAAAACGAACGGGATGAGAAGGAAGAAGAGCGGATGGGGAAAGGTGTTGACAAGAAGCGGCGAGAGGCGGCGGAAGGTGACATAGAGCGCGTGGGTCCAGGTCAGTCCCTCTTCGGGGAGCACCGTCCAGTTCGAATGGGGACAGCCGCGGCCAATGCCGAAGCGGTGGCAGAAATCGTTCGGCTCACTGTAATTGAAGTAGGGGTCCTGCTTGAAGAGGAGTGGGTCGCCGGTGTAGTGGACATTGTAGAGAAAGAGCGCGACAAGCCACGGAGCGATGCCGAGGGTGAACGCGAGACCGCGGGGGATAGTGCCGGAACGGCGTATCTCGACAAGCGCGGCGAGGCCAAGCGGTATCGCAAGGAACAGAGCGTTTTGTGGCCGCGTGAACACGAGCCATCCGACGAGGAATCCGGCAGCGCCGGAAAGAATGAGGGCGCGTCGGCCGGTGGAAGCGGCGCGGGCACGCAGGAAGAGGAAGACCGCAAGGAGCGTGAGGAAAGCGCAGAAGGAGTGCGCCATCGCGGTGCCGCCCATCACCATAAGAAAGGTCGAAACGCAGGCGAGCGCCATCGTTGTCGTGGCGATGCGGGGCCCGAAAAAGTCCTCGGCAGTGCGTCCGAGGAGCGCGACATTCGCTGCGGTGAGGAGCGGGTTGGCAAGGAATGGCGCACCGATGCGGACGAAGGGAACGAGGAAGAGCGAATAGCCGGGAAGGAAAAGCGAGTATATCCTCTCGCCGTCGGGGATGAGGTAGAGGTAGCGAAAGAACTCATAATAAGGGTGCATCGGGAGGTCGAGTTCCCCCGCGGCGAACCAGTCGGCCATCATCCGGTAGTGGATGCTGTCCTGAATATGGGGAAGCCCCTGAAAGACAAGGAGATGGATGAGGAGCGTCGCCACGAAGGCGAATAGCGGAAAGAACCATCGGCGTGAGCGAGTAAGCCACTCCCAGACAAGTCCCGCGGCGCGTTGGACGGGGGCAAGAAAGGCGGCAAGCAGGCAGGCGAGCAGTACCAGATGAAAGGTCGGAAAGTAAATGGTAAACGGTGTCCACACCTTGCCACCGGTGCCCCAGCCGAAGAAGAGAACCAGAAGAAAAATGGAGCCGATGCGCGAAATGAGGGTAAGAGACGAACCGTTCATGCCTTCATCATAGCGAGGGAGGCGGCAAGGTCAACGAAAGCGGGGCGTTCTGGTTCTTGCGGGAGGAAGATCAGCAATCGCTCGGATCGGATGCGAAGCAGTAGTCGCACTCACCATTCATGTCTATCCAGTAGGTATCGCACTCGCAGTCGGCGGGAACCATGCCGTCCCAATCGTCGCAAGTACCGTGCGGACCGCAGTCGAGCCAGCCGGTCCCCGGCGCCGTTGCGTGGACGCAGTCGTCTTTCTCGCAGATGCCGTTCCCGTCGTGGTCCTGCCACGCGTAGTCGCACTGCTGGCACCAACTCCCCGCATAACCGGTGTCGCATTCGCACGAAGGATAACCGTATGCGGTCGTGCAAACACCGTGGCCATGACAGTAGGTAGGGCAGGAGCAGTCGTTGCACCCGCTGTCGGTGTCGGGCTGTGTGTCAGGGAGGGGAACATCGGTATCGGTGTCGTCGTCGCTTTCTTCATCGGGCGAGTCGAGGTCGGCGACCGGATCGGTATCGGTAGTCGTATCAGTGTCGAGTGAAACATCCGACGCATCCAAGAAGAGATCATTGTCGGTGAAGGTGTCATCATGATCGGCAAGTGCATCAGTATCGGAGAAAATGTCCGTATCGCCGGCAAGGTCGGCGTCGTAAGAGACATCGGAAACATCGGACTGATCGGAAATGTCGGCCGTGGAAAAAGAATCGTCGGAAGTGGCCGCGTCATCGGTGTCAGGGAAGACAAGGTCGCTTTCGACAGGGTCGGCGTCGCCCTCTTCAATGGGGATGCAGGCGCCGGTCGCCGGGTCGCAGATCCACCCGTCACCGCAGTCGGCGCTGGTGGCGCACCCCTGCTCCTCGACCATGCAGCCGCCCGCCGCGAACATCGCGAGCATCGTTCCCCAGATCATCCATCTCATAGGTCAATCTCACCAAAAGACGCAAACATTATATTGCGTCTGCGCACTGGCGCAAGAATGATCGTGGAAAAGTATCGCGCCACCTTCTCTTGTCTCTTTCTCTTTTCCATGCTAGAGTGACCGCACGCTATTGAGAAAGGAGCATCGCATGGCCCGCTACACCGCCGTCAAGGGGATGAACGACATTCTGCCGCCCGAGTCCTACCGCTGGGCGCGGATGGAGGAGGATCTGCGCCTCATCGCGGCGCGGCTCAACTACGAGGAGATACGGACACCGGTCGTCGAGTCGCTCGAACTCTTCCAGCGGGGACTCGGCGAGACGAGCGATGTGGTCCAGAAGGAGATGTATGTCTTCGAGGACAAGAACGGCAACAAACTGGCGCTCCGCCCCGAGGGGACCGCGGGGGTTGTACGCGCTTTCATCGAGCGCAGCCTCGGCATCGAAAAGCCCGGCCCGCACAAGTTCTTCTACATCGGTCCCAACTTCCGTTACGAGCGGCCACAGAAGGGGCGTTACCGTCAGTTCCATCAAATTGGCTTCGAGATCTTCGGCGACCCGACACCCGAGATGGATGCCGAACTCATCTATACCGCGTGGCTGATGCTCGATCACTTCAAGGTGAAGGGCGAGATACGGGTCAATTCGATCGGCTGTCCCGCCTGCCGTCCCGTCTACCGCGAAAGGCTCATCGCCTATTTCCGCCCCAAAAGCGAAGACCTCTGCGGCGACTGCCGCCGCCGTCTCGAGATCAATCCGCTCCGGGTCCTCGATTGCAAGGTCGATACGCCGCGCGAACGCTGGCAGGACATCCCGCTCATCACCGAGCACCTCTGCCCCCAGTGCGCATCCGACTTCGAGCGGCTCAAGAAAGCGCTCGAGATATTCCATGTGCCGTTCATCGTCGATCCCTTCATCGTCCGCGGTCTCGACTACTATGTGAAGACCGCCTTCGAGATAACGGCCGACACCGGCGGCACGCAGAACGCCATTGCGGGGGGCGGCCGCTACGATGGCCTCGTTGCGGCGACCGGTGGGCCGGAGGTGCCGGCGACCGGATTCGCCGCCGGACTCGAACGGCTTCTCTCGGTCATTCCGGGGGATTTCTACGCGCCACAGCCGCTCGTGATGGGATTCGCCCTCTTCGACGGCGGCGTCACCGATCTCGTTCACTTCACCAAGCACCTCTCCCATCATCCGGTCCGTTTCATGGCCGAGTACACGCCGCGCAAGTTCAAGAACGCGCTGCAGAAGGCGAACAAGCGCGGTGCCCGGCACCTGTTCGTTTTCGGCGAGGATGAGGTGAAGAATGGACAGGTGCTCTACAAGGACCTCGTGACCGGCGAACAGAAGCTCTTCGCCCAGCACGAGGTCATGACTGTCGTCGCGATGCTCATGGAAAAGGAACTGCCGCGGTGATCATCAAAGAACTGACCGACATCTTCGACCGCTACCGGTCGGACAAGGACATCTTCCATGACCTCATGCCGGTCAAGATGCAGGAGATACTGCTCGTGGCGACGCTCTATGACGCCTTCATCCTCGAGCGCGACGGGCAGCTCTCGGAGCAGATATTCGGCGAGTACTACCAGCTCAATCTCTCGGCGGCGCCGCGGGTGACGAGCGCCTACAGCCTCGAGGATGCGCTCCGGAAGCTGGGGCAGAGACCCTTTGACATGGTCATCGTGATGGTGGGGCTCGACATCCGCACTCCGCTCGCGATCGCCGCGGCGATAAAGGAGCGGCGGGATATCCCCATCGTTCTTCTTTTCAACAACTCGGCCGCCTTGCCGCTCTGTCCGGCGCCCGATGCGCCCGAGATGCGATGCATAGACCGTGTCTTCGTCTGGAACGGCTATTCGAAGATATTCCTCGCGATCACGAAGTACCTCGAGGACAAACTCAATGTGGATAACGACACGAGCCTCGGCATGGTGCAGGTCATCCTCCTCATCGAGGACAGCATCCGCTTCTACTCGCGCTATCTGCCGTTCCTCTATGCCGAGATCATGCGGCAGACCCAGCGGCTCATCGCCGAGGAGAACCTCGACGAGATGAACAAACTGCTCCGGATGCGAGCGCGTCCCAAGGTCCTGCTTGCCACTTCCTACGAAGAGGCGCTCTCGCTCTACCGGCGCTACCGCGACCACCTTCTCGCCGTCGTCAGCGATGTTCGCTTCCCGCGCGAGGGAAAGTCCGATCCCGAGGCGGGCCTCACCTTCGTCCGCGCGCTTCGCGCCGAGAATCCCGATCTGCCGGTGCTCGTCCAGAGTTCCGAACCGGCCAACGAGCCGAAGGCGCTCGCGCTCGGCGCCTCATTCATCCATAAGAATTCGGAGAGCCTCTCGTTCGACATCCGCAACTTCCTCATAGACTACCTCGGTTTCGGCGGATTCGTCTTCCGAGACCTTGCGGGGCGCGAGATCGGCAGGGCGAACAACCTCGAGGAGTTCGAACGGGCCATCCGCGAGATACCGGACGAATCGCTCATCTACCATGCCTCGCGAAATCACTTCAGCGCGTGGCTCATGGCGCACGGCGAGGTGATCTTCTCCCGCATCCTGCAAGGAGCGCGCGTCGAAGATTTTTCCGGCCCATCGGAGTTGCGCGCCTTCATCATCTCGATCTTCGATCAGGTTCGTTCCCGCAAGGTCAAGGGACGGGTCATCCACTTCGACGAGTCGGTCTTCGGCGACTCTTCCTACATCATCCGTTTCGCCAATGGTTCGCTTGGCGGAAAGGGGCGCGGCATCGCGTTCATCAACAACCTCGTCGAGAACATAGACTTCTCTCGCCATATCAGCGGGATCGAGGTCCGCCTGCCGACCACCGCGGTCATCGGCATAGACGAGTTCGATCATCTGCTCGATGCGGCGCAGTTGCATGGCCGCATCTACCACGAAGAGGACTACGAGGTCGTCCGCCGGCAGTTCCTCTCGACGCCCCTTTCGCTCGAACTGCGCAAGAAGCTGCGCCGCTTCCTCTCGCTCGTCGAGTGCCCGCTCGCGATCCGCTCGTCGGGACTATTCGAGGACATGCTCCTTCAGCCGTTCGCCGGCATCTACGACACCTACCTCATACCGAACAACCACCCCGACCCGGCGGTGCGCTTCAAGCAACTGGTCGATGCCATCCGGCTCGTCTATGCCTCCATCTTCTCGCCCAAGTCGCGCGCCTATTTCGATGCGCTCAACTACAAGATCGAAGAAGAACGGATGGCGATCATCATTCAAGAGGTCGTCGGAGGTCGTCACGACCGTTTCCACTATCCGCACATCAGCGGGACGGCGCAGTCGTTCAACTACTACCCGGTCCCCGGCGTCGCGCCGGAGGACGGCATCGTGACGCTTGCGCTCGGCCTCGGTGCCTATGTGGTCGAGGGAGAGCAGGCGTTCCGCTTCTCGCCCCGGCGTCCCCGGCAGGATCTCCTCGCGCCGGAGTATCAGGCGCAGGCGAGTCAGCGTTATTTCTATGCGCTCGATCTCGGCAATCCCGAGCCGAACCTTGAAAGCGGCGAGTACGCCGCCTATGCGCGGATCGACATCGCCGAGGCGGAGCGGCACGGCACCCTGACGCACCTCGCGTCGGTCTATGATATCGAGAACCACCGGCTTCAACCCGGTCTTTCGGGGCGGGGCCCCCGTATCCTGAATTTCGCCAATGTGGTCAAGTATGACTATATCCCCCTTGCCCACACCTTGGAGCTCCTGCTCGAGATCGGCGAGAAGGCGATGGGCAACCCGGTCGAGATAGAGTTCGCGGTCGATCTTGCGCCTCAACAAGAAGGCGGGAGACCGATCTTCTATCTCCTCCAGTTGAAGCCGCTCATCCAGCGGTGCGAGGAGGTCGTCCTTGATCTGAGCGCGGCATCGCGCGCCGATGCGCTCCTTCTCACCGACCGGGCGATGGGGAACGGCCGGGATACGGCGGTGCATGACATCGTCTATGCCGTTCCGGAGCGCTTCGACAACGCGCGCACGGTGGAGATGGCCGAGGAAATGGAACGGCTGAACGCCGCGCTCAAGGCCGAAGGGCGCCGCGCCGTGTTCATCGGCTTCGGGCGATGGGGGACCCGCGACCGCTGGCTCGGCATCCCGGCCCAGTTCCACCAGATATCGCAGGCCCGCGTCCTCGTCGAAACGAACCTTCCCGACTTTCAGGTCGATTCGTCGCTCGGATCGCATTTCTTTCACAACCTCACCTCGATGAACATCGGGTACTTCACCGTTGATTGCAGGAACGAACGCCACTTCATTGACTGGGAATGGCTCCGCCGCCTGCCGGCGGTCACCGAGACGGCCCACTTCCGCCATGTCCGGACCGAGAGGCCGCTTGACATCCTTATGGACGGGCGTCACGGGCTTTCGCTCATCAGGAAACCGTCGGAAGGATCCGCCGGACAGGAGCGCGCGCGATGACGCACAGCCTCCTGACGCTCGCGGCGGGCATCGCCTTCTTTCTCTACGGGGTGGATCGCCTCGGCAAACTCCTTGCCCGGATGGCGGGCGGACGGGCGCAGGAGATGCTCGACCGCTTCGTGAGTACCGACGCGAAGCGCTACGCCTATGGACTGGCGGCCACTGTCGCGCTCCAGTCGTCGAGCGCCACCACGGTGCTCCTCGTCGGGATGACCTCGGCGGGGCTTCTTACCGCCGCCGAAGCGCTCTCATTCACGCTGGGCGCGAACCTTGGGTCGGTGAGCACCGGCTGGATCGCCGTGGTCAAGGTGACGGTCGTCGGCCTGCCGCTCTTCATAGTCGGCGTCGTCGGCAACTTTCTTCCGTTCCGCTCCCGCGTGCGGCATGTCTTCGAGTTCTGCGTCGGTCTCGGCGTCATCCTGTTCGGTCTGGACCTCATGGGTCAAGCGGTCACGGCGGTTCGGGAGAATCGGGGGATCATCGAACTGTTCGCGCGGTTCGATGCGGCGCATTCGGTGACGGCGCTCGTCGCGGTGGCATTGGCCGGCGTACTCTTTACCGCCGTCATTCAGTCGAGCGGTGCGACGCTGGCCATCGCCGTCACGGCGGCATCGAGCGGTCTTTTCTCGCTCGAGCAAGGGTGCGCGCTCTCCCTCGGCGCGACGCTCGGCACCACCATCACCGCGGCGATCGCCTCGATCCGCTCCGGCATCGAAGGGCGCCGTATCGCCGCGATGCATGCCGGCGTCAACCTTGCGGGGGTCCTCGGCGGTCTCGTGCTCTTCTATCCGTTGGTAAAAGTAGTGTCGCTTACGGTGTCTTTCTGGGGACTCGGGGCGGCGGTCACCTTTTACCTCACGGCGCACAAGATACTTCTTTCGCTCGTTATGTTCCGCTGGCGGCGGGAGGTCGCCGCATTCGTCGAGCGGCTCATTCCCGATCCGTTTCCCGGCGTGCGCCAACGCATACATCTGCCGCTGGAGACGGGGAAGGGAGCCGAGACCTGCGCCATGGTCCGGGAACAGGTGGCGCTCTTTTACCGCTACCTTCGTGATATGAGCGCGTTCTCTCTCATCGTTTCTTTGCGTCCGACCCGTGCGGCGCTCATGACGAAGATCGAACAGTACGAACAGATCGTTGACCAAGGACACAAGCGGGTGGCGCATCTGTTGCATGGTGCGGCGGGAGAGGCGCAGACCGAACGGTGGCTTCTTCTCAAGATGTCGGCCGAGGCCGAGTCCATCGGCGATCATCTCAAGTCCATCGCCTCCTACGGCCGCCGTATCCGCGAACGGGTCCCTGTGCCGCGGCCGCTCGAGCGGCTCCTTATCCACAGCGCGCACCGACGCATCTTCACCCTGTTCCATCGCGTCTGCATAGCGGGGGACTTCCGTCGCGAGGATCTTGCCGTCACCGAAGAGAACGAGCTCGCGGTCCGGCGCGACAAGCGGCGGCTCTTGCTCAGCCTTACGGAGGGCCCGAACCTGCTCGACCCCGACACGGTGCTCGATGTGGCCGACATCCTGTCCGAATACAGCAAGGTCAACCATTCAGTGCGCCGCATCCTGCAGGTGAATCTCGATATGCGCGAGGGTGCCGGCATCTATCGCTACGAGACGGCGCGTTCAACGGGGGACGGCGGCGTTCCGTCGAGAAGGCTTCTTTTTTATTGACAATCCTGCATCGGCCGCTATAGTGCCTCCGACTTGTGTTTTCTGAAACGAGGAGGCGACGATGCAACCGACATATCGCCCGAGCCGGGTTTCCCGGAAAAGGACCCACGGGTTCCGCAAGCGCATGCGCACCGCCGACGGCCGCAAGGTCTTGCAGGCGCGCCGCCGGAAGGGGCGCAAGCGCGTGTCGGGCGGGAGTTACAAGAAGTAGTTCGCCGCGATCGTGGGAACCTGCTCGTTTTCACGCGCCGAGCGGATCAGAACGAAGAAGGAATTCCAAGAACTGAAGGAACGAGGGGCGGTGTTCAGGACGAAGCGTCTTCTTTTCAACTTCGCCCCCGTTGCGGGACGGTCGCGACTTGGCGTCATCGTGACGCGGCAGGTCGGCACTTCGGTGCGGCGCAACGAGGTCAAGCGGTGGCTTCGCGAGGCCTTTCGTCAACACGAGGAGGGGTTCCCGTCGCCGCTGGATCTCGTCATCGTCCCCCGGGCATCCGATCTTTCCTATGCCGCCATTCTGCAGGACCTCCGTTTCTTCCAAAAGTGGTGCCATGAGAAAAACCGTGATCGCGCTCATTAGGGGCTACCAACGCTTCCTTTCGCCGTTTTTGGGCCGCCGGTGCCGCTTCCATCCGAGCTGCTCCGCCTATGCCGTCGAGGCGATAGAGAAGAAGGGTCTCCTGAAGGGGACGGCGCTCGCCCTGTGGCGCATCCTCCGGTGCAACCCATGGAACCGCAACTGCGGCTTCGACCCGGTGCGATAAGGAGTCTTCCATGAACAAGAATATGCTCCTTGCGGTCATTCTTTCGGTTGTAGTCCTCTATATTTGGGGCGAGTTCTTCGCCCCCAAGCCATCCGGCTCCGTTGAGAACTCCGCCGTGGCAAGCGGTCCGGACGATCAGCAGCCTGAACCGCAGGAAAGAAGCGATGCCGCCGTCGCGCAGGGAACCGCTCCGGCGGCGAAGGTCGAAGAGACGGCGCCGACAGGAGAGCTGTTCGCCTACGGGACGCTGACGCCGTCAGCGCTCCATGAGCCGCAGTCCGGAACGGTGCGCGGCGGAGTCCTCGATATCCGTTACACCGGCGCCGGCGGACGGGTGACCGCGCTCCCGGTGACGGGAGAGAAGTACCGCGAGAAGAACCTCGATATGCTTGCGGCGCTCAAGGAGGGAACGGCTTTCCCCGAAATGTCCTCGCCGTTCTCCGTCGAGCCTGTCTATGGTGTCGAGCAGGCCGCCGACCGGGAGATCTTCTTCCGCTACGAGAAAGACGGCCTCGTCGAAGAGAAGCGCATCCGGCTTTCGGGCGATTATCTTTTCACCGTTTCGAAGAAAATAATCAACAACGGATCCGCCCCCGTCCTCTGGCGTCCCGCTCTTCGGTATCGTTCGATCCACGAGAACAAGGAGGTCTTCAGTTCATACGGGAAGCGGTTCGAGTTCCTCGTGAAACCGGCGGGGGAGGGGATGAAGGAACCCTCCGACGGCGACAAATTGAAGGAAATCGCACACGGAAAGAGGCTCGAGTGGGTCGGCATCAATTACGGTTTTTTCCTCTATGCGGTGGTCGCCGGGGAGCGTCCGCTGAGCGTCGAAGGGACCGTTGACGCCAAGCAGAACCTCACACAGCTCACCGTGGCGTACGATCCGGTCGCGATCGCGCCGGGGAAAGAGGCCGATGCGGCCTTCACGGTGTTCCTCGGCCCCAAAGAGACGCGCATCCTCGAACAGGCGGGCAGCGATCTCGGCGATGCCGCGAACCTCGGCTGGTTCGGCTTCCTCGCCGAGCCGCTCCTGTGGATACTCAACTTCTTCTACGATTTCGTGAAGAACTACGGCATCGCGATCATCCTGCTCACCATCCTCGTCAAGGTGCTTCTCTGGCCGCTCTCCGACGCCTCCTACAAGTCGATGGCGAAGATGAAGAAACTGATGCCGAAGGTCGAGGAGCTCAAGAAGAAGTACAAGGAGGACAAGGAGACGCTCAACAAGGAGATCATGCTCCTCTACCAGAAGGAGGGGGTCAATCCGCTCGGCGGGTGCCTGCCGATATTCATCCAGATGCCGATCTACATCGCCCTCTACTCGATGCTCAACAATGCGGTCGAGCTCTACAACGCGAAGTTCCTGCCCTTCTGGCTCACCGACCTTTCAGAGAAGGACCCCTACTTCATCCTGCCGGTCTCGCTCGGGGCGTTCATGTTCCTCCAGCAGAAGATGCCGCCGCCCCAGATGGACAGCCAGCAGGCGAAGATCATGCTCTATGTGATGCCGGTGATGTTCGCCGGCTTCATGCTCTTTTTGCCGTCGGGGCTCAATCTCTACATCCTCGCCAACACGCTGCTGGGCATCCTCCAGCAGTGGCTGGTGAATAAGAGATACGGCTGATTTAGGAACGACATAAGGGAGACGGCGATGGGCTTTTTCTCGGCGCTCTGGGAGATGATACGACCGAAGCGCACCATCGTACCGGTCGAATTGACGCCGGAGAACTTTCACGCCTCCATCCGCAATTCGCCGGTTCCGGTGCTCGTTGATTTCTATTCGCTCACCTGCATTCCCTGCCGGCAGATGGCGAAGACGGTGACCAAGTTCGCCACCGATTTCCACGGCCGCGTTCGCGTCGGCGCCTTCAACACGGCGCTCGATACGCAGGGGAAGATACTCGTTCCCTTTCAGGTGCGTTCCGTGCCGACGCTCGTGCTGTTCAACAAAGGGAAGCCGGTCGAGACCTTCGTCGGCATCACCGGTTACCTGAAGCTCGCCGAAGCGCTCGAACGGATCGAGAAAGGATCCGCGCCGAACGGCTAGTCGAACGATAGTTTCACTAGGTCGCCGGCGGAGAACATCTTTCCCTCCTCCCAGTTGACCTCCAGCACATAGCGGACCGGTCGTTCGCTCGGGATCGAAAGGGTCGAGTTCGGCTCCCCTTTCTTCACCGCGACCACGCGGAGATCGTCGGCGATGAAGATGATGGCGAGCGGCAGGGTCGTCCGGTACATCCAGAAGCTGCGCACCGTCGTGTCGGGGAAGATGAACAGAAGGCCGCGTCCTTTTTCGAGCAGGGGACATTCCATGAGCCCCTTTTGATGCTTCTCCTGCGTGTCGGCGATGCCGGCGCGGAAGGCGCGGCGCTCCGTTCCGGCGACCGTGACGGTCGCCTTGAGCGGGTAGCTGCAGGCCGTTTCAGCGGCCGAAGTGATCCCACACAGGCAGACGAGCAGTATCGAGAGGCTTGCCGCCTGAGCGAACGACGACTTCATGAGGGCCTCGTCCGGTTACTATACCTATCTCGTGGAAACCGGGCAATGGAGCGGTGGCGGTGACGATGAGAAAGAACTCCTCTCCCCCCGCGAGGAGAAGATCGCTCACCGCGAGGTTTCCGCGCTCCGCCATGCGCACGACCTCGGGATGGCGCGGAACGGTGTCGAGGTCGATCTCTATCGAGACGCCGCTCGAGCGGGCGATGAGCGTCACTTCCGAGAAGAGGGAATCGCTCAGGTCTATCGCCGCGTTGACCGGCCCCGGAACGGCGGGGTAGATGAAAGGATCGGGGTAGAGGAAACGCTGGACCGCCGTCGGGCAATCGCGATGGTTGCCGCGGAGAGCGAAGAGTCCCGCCTGCGAAAGGCCCGGCTCGGCCGCGATAAAGAGACGGTCTCCCGGCCGTGCCCCGCTCCGGAGCCACGGGTGTTCCGGCAACGGCGCGAACATCGTCGCGCCGACAAAGAACGAGGGAGCGCTCGTCGTATCGCCGCCGATGCAGAGAATGCCGTGTCGTTTGCAAAAGGCTATGATGCCGGAGACGATCCCGTCGGCCTCGGCTCTCCGGTCGGGAGGAAACGCGAGATTGAGCGTGCAGTGGGTCGGATGTCCTCCCATCGCGAGGATGTCGCTCGCATTCGCCGCCATAAGCCGCCACCCCACCGCATCGGGCGGCATGAAAGAGAGATCGAAGTGGACCCCTTCGGCCATGTGGTCGGTGGCGACGAGGAGACGGTGCTCGGGCCAGACGGCGCAGTCGTCGCCGATGAAGGCTCGTTCCGGGTCGTCGAGCTCCGCAAGGGCGCGAATGATGTCCCACTCGCGGTTGTCGAGCACCCTAGGCCCTCACGCCGCCGAAGAGTTTTCGAAAGACCTCGCGGTAATCGGAGACGAACGAGACGGCGATGCCGTCGCGCACCTCGGCCGGGATGCTCTCGTAGAGCGCGCGGTTATCGGCCGGCACGATGACCTCCGAAAGACCGTAACGCTTGGCGGCGAGCATCTTCTCCTTGAGGCCGCCGATCGGGAGCACCTTGCCGGTGAGGCTTATCTCGCCGGTCATGCCGACGGACGGGGTGACCGTCTTCTGGAGGAAAAGAGACAAAAGCGAGGTCGTGATCGTGATGCCGGCCGAGGGGCCGTCCTTGGGGACCGCGCCGGCGGGGAAGTGGATGTGGATATCCTTCTTGTCGAGGGAGAGGTCGTCGGGGAGGCCGAATGCCTCCCAGTTGCTTTTGATGTAGGAGAGGGCGATGCGCGCCGATTCCTTCATGATGTCGCCGAGGTGCCCGGTGAGGATGAGCTGTCCGGTCCCCGGCATCATGTTGACCTCTATCTTGAGCGTGGCGCCGCCGTGCATGGTCCATGCGAGGCCGGTCACCACGCCGATCCGCTCTTCCTTGAGAAAGTCCTCCTCGCTGTAGGGAGGCACCTTGAGGTAGCGCTCGACCACCTTCGGCGATATCTTCTTCGTCATTTTGCCGCCCGAGGTCTTTATCGTGATGCTCTTGCGGCAGATGGCGCCGATCTTCCGCTCGAGTTCGCGGACGCCCGCTTCACGGGTGTAGCGCCTGATGAGGAAGAGCACCGCATCGTCGGAGAACTGTATCTCCTCGGGGGAGAGTCCGTTGTTCTCGATCTGCCGCGGGATGAGATAGCGCCGCGCGATCTGTATCTTCTCGAGGTCGGTGTAGCCCGCGAGAGAGATGACCTCCATGCGGTCCTTGAGCGGGGCCGGTATGGTCTCCTCCCAGTTGGCGGTCGCGATGAAAAAGACCTCCGAAAGGTCGTAAGGGATGCCGAGGTAGTTGTCGGTGAAGGAGAAGTTCGGTTCCGGATCGAGGACGTCGAGGATTTCCCGGATTTCCTTCAGCCCGGCGTCCGGAGGGTCGACGTGGGTTTCTAGGATGACGCCCGTCTGGCGGCGGCGTCCGAAAGAGACCCGGACCCGTTTCCCCGGGGCGATCTCGATCGCGAGCGGAGGGGGGACGGCATACGTAAAGGTCCGGTCGGAGGGGATGTCGATGGCCACCTGGATGAACATGGGGTATCCAGCTCAACGGTCCGGCGCCGGGCGAGG
>CAYNMQ010000003.1:22322-35014 GCA_964398245.1 uncultured Spirochaetales bacterium
CTTTGCCGACCTTGTCTATTTCATCGAGCATAAAGACCGGATTGACGGTGCCGCAGGATTTGATCCCTTCGAGTATCTTGCCCGGCATCGCGCCGACATAGGTGCGCCGGTGGCCGCGTATCTCGGCCTCGTCATGAAGACCGCCGAGACTCATCCGGTAGAACTTGCGACCGAGGGCGCGGGCGATCGAACGGCCGAGCGAGGTCTTGCCGACGCCGGGCGGCCCGATGAAGCACAGGAGCGGCGACTTGGTGCTCCCTTTCACCTGCCGCACCGCGAGGAATTCGAGTATCCGCTCCTTGATGTCCTCGAGACCGTAGTGGTCCTCTTCGAGTATCTGCTTGGCCCGGTTGAGGTCCCTGTTGTCCTCCGTCCGGTCGTTCCACGGGAGCTCGAGGAGGGTGTCGAGGTAGGTTTTGAGCACGCTCACCTCGCTCGCCGCCGGATTCATGGCGCGGAGCCGCGTGAGCTGTTTCTCGGCCTCGGCGCGGACATTGTCGGGGAAGTTCTTGGCGGCGATCTTCTGGGCATACTCTTCGAGCTCGTAGTTGTAGGGGTCGTCGGCGCCGAGCTCCTTCTGTATCTGTTTCATCTGTTCCTTGAGGAAATACTCCTTCTGCGCCTTTCCCATCCGCTCCTTCGCCTTGCTGCGGATATCGTTCTGGATCTCGAGGAGCGAAAGCTCCCTCTCGATGAACTCGTTCACGAACGAGAGTTTCTTGAAGAGATCGTTCTCTTCGAGCACCTGCTGCGACATCTCGACCGAGTTGGAGAGATGGCTCACCACCAGTTCGGCGAGCCGCGCCGGATCGGTGATGCTGTTGAGTATCGCGACGATGTCGGGGGGAAAGTTGCGGTCGCCGAGATTGGTGAGTTTCTCGAGGCCGTCGCGGATGTTCTTCATGAGCGCCTCGATGTGAACGGTATATTCGGCGCGCGGTTCCTCGAGCGTCTCGATGACGGCGTAATAATAGTTGTCGGCCGGGTCCTTTCCCAATTCTTTGACGGCCGCTTTCTGAACTCCCTGCACGAGCAGCTTGATGCGACCGTCGGGGAGCTTCTGCATCTTGAGTATCGAGGCGACACAACCGATCGAATAGATCGTGTCGGCGCTTAGCTCCTCTTCGTCAACCTTGCGCTGGGCGGCGACCAGGAGGAGACGATCGTTGGCGATGGCGTGATTGACGCTTGCCACCGAGAACTCGCGGCTCACGAAGATCGGCATGATCATGTAGGGGAACAACACCGAGTCCTTGAGGGCGAGGATTGGCAAGCGGGAGGGGATGCGGATCTGATCGGGGGAAATGGGACGGGAGTTTTCCATGGCTCAGTCCTCTAGCGGAATGGTCTTCTTTCCTCTCTTCTCCACCACGAGCGGCATCCGAACGGTGAGGATGCCTTCCCTAAGGGTCGCGCGGGCTTCCTGGAAATTGACCGAATGTTCTATGTATATGATCTTCTTGAATTTTCCGTTTGTCCGTTCCAAGCCGAGACATGACTTGTATTTCCGTTTGACGGTGTCTTTCTCGCCGCTTATCTCGAGAAATTTGTCCATTCCTTCGATCTTCAGCTGGTGTCGCTCAAGTCCCGGCACTTCCATCTCTACGACAAGGTCGTTCTCCTCGATATAGAGATCGAACGGGCAGGAGACATCCTTCTCCGAGTCGCGGGTTATCGGCGTCAGAAGCGCGTCGATGAGTCGTTCGATCTCCGTCTTGAGGTCGTTATAGCGCCGGAGCGAACGGAATTGCGTGTCGCGGGGCTCGTTCATAGTGAGGTCTCGTCTCGATGATACGGCAGAACATATAGTCAAGAAAAGGGGAAGTCAAGGTTTGATCGCGCCTTCCGTCGTATAAAAAAAGAAAGGGCCCCGGGAAGGGCCCTGTTCGTGAGAGACCGGCGTGCGAAGAGACTTGTCGCTCCGGGACTCGCATAAGATAAAGTAACTAGAGAGGCCGCCGTTTATTCGGAAAGTTTCCTGCCTTTCGGTTATCATGTTGATATTATTTGGCTAAATGTTCGGGTTCAGACCGGCAGGAGGGTGTCGAAAAGTTCCCGGCGCACCGCTTTTATCCGTTCGCGCCAGTTTTCCTTGTCGGGGTCGGGGGGGGTCCGGTTGGTGAGGACGACCGCTGCCTTGCCGCGCTCAGGGTCGAGGAGGAAGGCGGTGCCGGTGAACCCCAAGTGGCCGAGCATCCGGGCATGGGCGTTCGCACCATAGTGCGAATCGGGACCCTCCGGACGGTCGAATCCGGGCGCGCCGAGCGTCTCGAGGGCGCTCCGGAACCACGGTTGTCCGAGAAGCGCCATCAGATAGCACGCCACGGTCCCCGCCGTTGCGAAAAGACCGGCGTGTCCCGTCGCCCCGCCGAGGTACCGGCAATTCTCGTCCTCCACCTCGCCGTGGCAGACCCGGCCGCGGATCGCCGAGAACATCGTCGCCGCACAGTGCTGTTTGAGGAGGGGACGAACGGCGAAGAGCAACTGCCCCGGCGGGAACCCCACCTCATTGAGAAGGTCGTTGAGAATCCGGTCGAGACGCGTGTCCCACACCTTTTCGAGGATAAAGCCGAGCAGAAGATAGTTAAGGTCGCTGTAGACCGGCGGTTCGACCTCGCGGATCGCCGCGATCCGTTCGAGCACCGTGGCGCGTCGCTGTTCATAGCTTTCTCCGTGTCCCTCACGGAAGAACTCTCGATAGGCCGGGTAGCCCGAGGTGTGATTGAGAAGGCGCAGAAGCGTCACGGGACGCTGATCGGGGAAAAAACGGTCGAGGGTGTCGTCCGGCCGGAGCGTTCCCTGAGAAAAGAGAAGATAGCAGGCAGGCGCGGCGAAGAGCGCTTTGGTGAGCGAGGCGAGGTCGAACATGGTGTTCCCGGTCACCGGTGTTCCCCCCTCGAACGCGGTGGTCCCTTCGCTTTTCTCGCCGACAAGACCGCTCCGGTCGGCGACCGCATATTGGACGGCAGAGAAAAAGCGCCGCGAGAGCTCTTCGTGGTAACGCATGCAAAAAGTATATCCGCCGGGCGGGCGCAGCGCAATTTTTATTGACTTGCCTGATGGCCGTTTCTATACTCGGCCTGAGTCCGCAGATAGGGAGAACAAGAGGAGAGGTGCCGTTATGAAAAGAACGCTGGTCGTCATCGCGCTGTCGTTGTTCGTAGCCGCCGCGTGCTCGAGCAAGCACGAAGCCGAAAAGGTCGTCGAGAAGTACTATGATCTCATCAAAGAGAAGAAGTACGACGCCGCATGGGAGCTCGTTGACCAAGAGTCGCAGGATGTCGTCGAGCAGGAACTGTGGCTCAATGACGCGCGGAAGATCAATTCGCTCAAGATGTACCTGAAGCTCCTGCCGGCGCAGATCGATAAAGAGGGAACGAAGGCGGTGGTGCCGACCGAGTACACCGGCGCGAAGGCGGCGATGAACAAGATCCCCGAAGCGCAGGTTCGCTTCTATACGGTCAAGAACGGCGACAAATGGCAGATCCGTCTGCAGGAACGCATAGACGAGATCAAGAAACAGCGCGAGTACGAGGCGATCGAGATCCCGATAGACGACACCCTCATCAAGACCGCACAGCAGTACAAGGACAAGATCATCGTCGAGAATGTCCGCAACGGCGCGGTCACCTACGAGAACGGTCTCGAGCAGTACATGATGGACGCCACCATCACCAACAAGAGCGACAAGCCCTTCTCCTACATCGGCGTCAATGTGAAGTTCATGGACGACACCAACACCAAGGTCCTTCTCGAGAAGGTCTTCTTCCTCATCTATACCCGGCAGATACAGGGCATCTATCCGCTCAAGCCGGGGGAGAAACGCGATGTCATCATTCCCGGCTACGCCGCGGACGACATCTTCGAGAAGACCGGGGTCGAGTGGACCGGCAAACTCCAGTGGGAGGTCGAGGCGGTCAAGATAGCGACCCCCGAGGAGCTCATCGAGCTCGAGTAAGCGATGGATATCAAGGGCAAGATCGAGGAGGTGGCCGTCACCATCCAGCGCCTCGATCGGGCCTTCAACTTCTACTTCACCGGATTCGAGAAGAAACCGCCGATCAAGATGTATGAGCGGCTTCAACGCGAGGTGAAGCGTTTGAGCGAGATCGTGGACGACATAAAGAACACCGCCGCCCGCTACCAGACGCAGATGCTCCTTGCCCGCTATTCGACCTACCGTCTCAAGTGGGAGAGGGGGCTTCGCGCCATCGAGGAGGGACTGCTCAAACCGGGGGAAGGGTTCTTCGACGGACTTACGAAGGAGCTTAAAAAAGGGCCGAAAGAGGCCGGCGCTCCCGATTTCGACGCGATCGCCGAGAAGGGAGAGAAGGCCGACGAGGTGATGATGCGGCTCGACGACGCGGCGAAACGCTATGTCGCGCTTGCCCGGGCACACATGGGGAAAGTGTACGACCCCGCCATGATAAAGGAGACGCTCGAGACGAAACTTCCCGAGGTGCGCAAGAAATACGGCGAGGATGTCGACTTCGAGGTCTATTTCGACGGGGAGAAGGTGCGCGTGAAACCGGTGCCGCGCACGAAAAGGGTGCGCCGCTGATCATTCACGGGGTTGCGTCATGAGTACGACGGAAAAGGATATCGCGGCGATGTACGAACTCGCGGCACTCACCGGCGACGAGCGGGAGCGGTCGGCGATGAGCGACCATTTCGAGAAGCTGTTCCGCCATCTCGAAGACCTTTCGCGCATGCCGGTCGAAGGGGTGGTCCCTTATTTTCTCCTTTCTCACCGCGACCTTCCGCGCGAGACCGATGTGCCGCGCGAGCCGCTCTCCGCGCCGGCGATCCGCCGCGTCTTCGCGCAGGAATCGGAGGGCTTTCTCGTGGTGCCGCGCGTCGTAAGCCGTGGCGCCGGTGCGGAGTGCGAGGAAGAATGATGAGAACGCTCGGTATCAGGGAGACCTGCGCCAACATCGCCGCGCGCAACGGAGAGCTCAACGCCTACCTCTCGGTAGTCCCTGAGGAGCGCCTCGCGTCATCGGCGGGGCCGCTTGCGGGCATGACGCTCGGGGTCAAAGACAACATCGCGGTCGCCGGACTGCCGCTCACCTGCGGGTCCCGGTTTCTCGAGCACTATGTCGCGCCCTATACGGCGACGGTGGTCGAACGACTGGCGGCGGCGGGGGCGACGATCGTGGGAAAACTCAACCTCGACGAGTTCGCGATGGGATCGGCGAACACCTATTCGGCCTATGGACCGGTGCGCAACCCGTGGGATACGACACGGGTCCCCGGCGGCAGTTCGGGGGGGAGCGCCGCGGCGGTCGCCGCGAAGATGTGCGATGCGGCGCTCGGGAGCGACACCGGCGGCTCGGTGCGTCAGCCGGCCGCCTATTGCGGAGTGTATGGCTACAAACCGACCTACGGCGTGTTTTCGCGCTATGGCCTCACGGCGTTCGCTTCGTCACTTGACCAGATCGGCATCCTTGCGCGCCATCCGGAAGACATCCGTGAACTTGCCCGCATCGCTGCGGGCCGCGACGAGCGCGAATCCACCTCGATCGATGCGCCGTCGTTCGATCCAACTCTTTCTTCTCCTGCCGGGTTGCGGATCGGGGTCGTGAAAGAATACGAGACGAAGATGGGGCCGGCGGTCGCCGTGGCCTATGATCGGGCGCTGACCGCCGCGCGGAAGGCCGGAGCGGAGATCGTATCGCTTTCGTTCCCCGAGTACGAAAGCGTCATTTCGGTCTATCAGGTCATCGCGACCGCAGAGGCGAGCGCCAACCTTGCCCGCTTCGATGGCATCCGCTACACGAAAAGAGCACAGGATCAGTGTTCGTTCCGCGAGCTCATCGCCCAGAGCCGGGGCGCGTTCTTCGGCGCCGAGGTGAAGCGCCGCATCCTTCTCGGGACATGGGTGCTGTCGCGCGCCTACTACGACTCCTACTATCTCCGCGCCGCAAAGGTCCGCACTCTCATCTTCGAGCGGTGGCGCCGCTTCTTCGAGAAGTGCGATGTGGTGCTCTCTCCGGTGACGAGCGATGTCGCCTTCCGTCTCGATGCGGTGCCCGATCCGTTCTCGCTGTACCTCGAGGACCTCTTCACCATCCCGGCGAACCTTACCGGGATGCCGGCGCTCGCCTTCCCCGCGGCGGTGCACGAGCGATTGCCGCTGGGGCTTCAGCTTACCGCCGATCGAGGCAAAGACGCCCTCCTCTTCGATCTCGCCGCATGGTTCGAGCAGGATCTCTTCAACTTTTCCGCCGTCGAACGGGGGTGCCGTCATGGCACGGTATGAGGCGGTCGTCGGACTCGAGATACACATTCAGATAGAAACGGCGACCAAGGCCTTTTGCCGCTGTCCTTCCGCAAGCGACGCCCCGCCCAACACGCTCATCTGCCCCGTCTGTAGCGGCGCGCCCGGCGCCCTGCCGGTGCTCAACGAGGAGTTCGTGCGCCGCACCGTCGCCTTCTGTCTCGCCGTCGGGGCGCGGGTGAATCTCGTATCGAGTTTCGATCGCAAGAACTACTTTTATCCCGACATGCCGAAGAACTACCAGATCACTCAGTTCTTCACGCCGATCGGCGAGGAAGGAAGTCTTCTCGTGACGGGAGCCGATGGAAAGGAACGCTCCATCAGGATCGAGCGGATACACATGGAAGAAGATACCGCCAAATCGGCGCATCTCGGCGAGCGAACGCTCCTCAACTTCAATCGTGCCGGTGTGCCGCTCATCGAGGTGGTATCGCATCCCGACCTGCGTAGCGGCGCCGAGGCGGCGCAGTACTTCAAGAAGATATACGACATCGCGGTGAAATACCTCGGCATCTGCCGTGGCAACATGGAGGAAGGCAATCTCCGGTGCGATGCGAACATCTCGATACGGCCCGAGGGCAGTACCGAACTCAACACCAAGACCGAGGTGAAGAATGTCAACTCGTTCGCCTTCATCGCCAAGGCGATAGACTACGAGGTGGCACGCCCGTCGATGGGGGCGGGGTGGGCGAGAGCGAAACGCGACTCTGGAACCCGCGCCTCAAGCGGACCGAGACGATGCGCAGGAAATCGGGGCGAAGCGACTACCGCTACTTCAACGAGCCCGACCTCGGCCCCCTGCGTATCTCCGCCGAGTTCGTCGAATCGGTGCGGAAAACGCTTCCCGAACTTCCCGACGCCAAACGGCGGCGGCTCCGCGAGGCTTACGGACTCAACGAAGAACTTCTCGACCTCTTCACCGGCTATCCCGCGGTAGCCGGTTATTTCGAAAAAGCGGCGGCGACCTACCCCGCGGGTGGTCGTACTATCGCGAGCCTTGTCGCCGGAGAACTGCTCCGGGTCGAAGACAAGGAACAGATGGAAAAAGTCAAAACCCCGCCGGAGCACCTCGCGGCGCTTGCCCGGCTTATTGACACTAAGAAGGTCACCGGGCCGCAGGCGAAGGAACTGTTCGCCATCATGCGGGAAACGGGGAATGATCCCGCTGAGATAGCGACGAAAGATCCGCGGTTCCGACAGATGGGTGGCGCTGAGGCGGCGTCCCTCGTGGAGGCGGTGTTGAACGAGAACCCCGACGCGGTCGGGAAATACCTCGCCGGCAAGGAGAACCTCTTGGGATTCTTCGTCGGACAGGTTATGAAGCGCTCTCAGGGGAAGGCCGACCCGACCGAAGTGACCGAGATGGTCAAAAAAGAATTGACTCGCCGGAAAAAATAACAGAGAATAGTGCATCCTGTGAGAAGATAAAAGGCGTCGTGCAGGAGGCCCCATGAAGTTCGAGATTTTGTTTCCGTCGTCCGAAGGCTCCCGGGAGACGATCGTTCGCGAGGAGGCGCCGAATTGGTTCAACGCCCTCGAAAGCGCCCTCAAGGCGGGCGGCATGGAGCAGGTGCTCAACAACATCCTCTGCGACATCAAGGATGACGGGTCGGTCCATGTCACCGACACGGTGAGCGGCAGGAAGTTCCTCATCCGTCCCTTCGACCCGAACCGCGTCGCGAAGGAGGAGAAGGCGATCGGCCGGACGCTCAAGAAACGCGATCCGAGCGAGGTGCTCGCCTCGGTCTTCGAAGAGGTGCTCGACGGTTTCGACAAACCGGAGCAGGAGGGGATAGAGTTCTTCCTCGACCTCGCGATGAAGCACATCCCCGCCGATTCGGGGTCGGTGGCGATCGCGCCGCTCGCCGCGCGCGAACTCACCTTCGTCGCATGCCGCGGCCCCAAAGGACACGAGGTCAAAGGGATCAAGCTCCCGATGGGGAAGGGGATCGCCGGGTTCGCCGCGCTTCACAATGTGCTCATCGCCGTTTCCGATGTGCAGAAGGACCCGCGTTTCTTCAAGGACATCAGCGAGAAGATCGGCTACCCGACCCAATCCATCGTCGCCTCGCCCATCTTCTACGGCAGCCTCACCTTCGGCATGATGGAACTCATCAACAAGAAGGAATCCTCCTCCTTCGACGAGGACGACATCCACATCCTCCGCTTCATATCCGAGAAGGTCGGCGAATACCTCTATACGCTGTGGGAATCGCGCAACAACGATCTCGACGAGAACTGAAACGGCCGTGTCTTCCCGGCCCTGTTTTCCAAGGAGCCTTTCCATGAGGATCTTATTCTTTTTTACGCTCCCGTTGCTGTTGGCGTCCGCCTGTGGTCCCGACCACCAGAAGGAGACCTTCACCGTCGAGACGATAGAGGGAAAGGAGGTCATCGTCGGGAAGGTGACCGGTCTCATGTGGCAGAGCTACACCGAAGGCAATGTCATCACCTATCTGAAGCAGATCGCCTACGATAAGGCGGAACAGTACTGCGCCGACCTCGAATGGGCGGGGTTCACCGACTGGCGGCTTCCGACCATAGACGAACTGCGCACCATCGTCGAGGGCTACGACGATGTCGAGCAGTACGGCCGCTGCAAGGTGTCGGAAAAGTGCCTTGCGTACGCGTGCAAGGAGAAAGGGGCCGATGACGAGAACGATCATCCCTGCGCGAACAACGAGAATCAGGGAACCGGTCCGGGTCCGGGCGGGTGTTACTGGGCGGCGGTGTGGCACGATCGTTTCTGCGGCCCGCACTGGTCGACCTCTCCGGTGACGACGGCGCAGAACGAGCACTGGGTGCTCGACTTCTACAGTCCGGCCATCTACGATATCTTCACCACGGGAAGCACCGCCTTTCCGCGGTGCGTGCGCGAGCGGTGATCCTCTTTGACCGCCTCCGGGCGCTTCTCGGTCTTTATCGTCTCGATGTCGCCTTCATAACCTTCTGCGCCGCCCTCGCAGGACCTTATTTCTCGCGCGCTTCGTTCACGCTGAGCGATGTGGGGATGGCCCTGTTCGTCTCCCTGGTGATCTACCACTATGTCTATGCGCTCAATGCGATCACCGATCGTGAAGAGGACGCCGTCAACCACCCGTCTCGCCCGCTCCCTGCAGGGAGGATCTCGGTGATCGCCGCCGCGCGGCATGTGGCGTTCCTCGCTGTCGTGTCGGTGGCGGGCACGATTCTTTTGTTCGAAGGACGCTCCCTGTTCCTTGCGCTTCTCGTCGTATTGCTCGGCACGCTCTACTCGGCGCGTCCTTTTGCGTTCAAACGATACCCGCTCGCGGCGGCCCTCTTGACGGCGTGGGGTCTGGTGCATCCTTTCTTCATCACGGCCGATCCCGCGGTCGGCTGGCGCGGGCTTTCCTTCATTCCCATTGCGGCAGGTGCCGTTCTTTTCAAAGACCTTGCCGACGCGAGGGGGGACGACATGGCGGGGCGCCATACGCTCGCCGCCACGGCGCCGCTGGGCGTCATGTGCGCCGTCTCCCTCGTACTCTTCGCGGGAGGAGCGGTGCTCTTGTGGCAGGTCGAGTTGCGGATAGCGATGCCGCTGCCCGTGGTCTTGGCGGGTGTCCTGTTATGGCACCTTCTCTTTCTTCCTCTTGTCTCATGGCGTGAGGTCATCTATAATCGGCTCATCAGAGGCGCCCTTGCGTCGCTCGCGCTCGTGGCGCTGTCGGTTGTCGGAGGCATGCTCTCGTGGTAGATCGTCTCGCCGCACGGTGGAAGGAGATAACGCTTCCGTGGCGGATGCTCCTCATGTTCTTCCTTTTCGAACTCATCGCTGGCGGGCGCGTCTTTGTCGAAATGCAGGTACTTACCCGCAACGATAGCCTCATGACGGCCGTTCATCGGTTGCTGTGGTATACCTATGTTTTTCTGTTCTTCGCCGCCTGTTACCGGCGCATCCTCAACGCTCCGTTCGAGAAACTGATGTGTCTTTCGGTGGGAGGAGTCATCCTGTTCATTCCGCCGATCTACGCCGCGCTGAGCGGTCAGGAGTTCCTGATGAACTACCTCGTCTCGCGCGAACCGCTCGAGATAGCGAGGGAGTTGCTCACGCTCCATTACAACCATCCGAAGAACTATTTTATGTTTCCCGAACTCCTCGTGCTTCTTCTCGGGACCGTCAGTATCTCGTGGTACTTTTCACGGCATGTCCCGAAGGCGTTGCTCAACACGGTCGTCGCGTTCTATGGCGCTTTTCTCACCGCGGGGCTCTGTTGGTTCTCGGTGGAGCCAAAGCACGATGCCGTTTTTCGGCTTCAGGCGATGTTCCATGCTCAGCAGTTCTATGCATTTCAGTTCCTTAGCGGGATCGTCGTGCTCTCGGTTCTTCTCTTTCTTCCCGAAGTCATCGCGTGGGGGCGGCGGCTCTCTGCGAGATCGTGGGTGCTGTCGGTTCTGCTCGTGATCTTTTGCTATCTGTTCGTTTTGTTCATCATCGCGCCGCGCCATGACCGTCCGCTCGCAGTGGCCGATCTTACCATTCTCTTTTTGCCGATCATCGGGACTTCGGTGACTCCCCTTATCGTTGCCGACCGTGGCCTTCCTCAGGCGGTAAAGGTCTATGCGGGCTGGTTCGCTTTTTTTGCGCTCGCGCTCTTCCTCGGCGTCTTCTGGGAGCCGGCGAGCATGGTCATCCGGCGGTGAACCATGCGGCGTGACGGACTCGTGCTCATCGGATACCTCGCGTTCTTTGCGCTCCTTTTTCTGCAGTTCCCGCTGAACTCCGCGCTTCCCGGCAACTGCGATTCGTGGCTTCTCGTCGCTCTTTCCAATCAATACCTGCTTGCCTTTCAAAAACTGTTCGGCGCCGTCGCGGGCGGCGCGATGTATCCTGTGTCGCAGGTGTTCTCCTATGGCGAGGCCTCGCCAGGATGCTGTGCGTTGTTTTTGCTACTCAAGGTGTTCGGCCTCGATGATGTCTGGACTTACTATCTCTATCTGACGCTCATCTTCGGGCTTACCGGCTGGGCCGTTTATCGCTTCGCGATTCTCTTCATGCGACCTTTCCCCGGGGCGCTCTTCGCCGGTTTCGCCTTCTCGTGCTGCAATATGACCTTTGCCCACATAGATGATTCCATCATCTACTTCTATCTCATTCCGCTCACCGCCGCGCGGCTTCTTGTCCGCTTTTTCCGCGAGCGGCGCGTTCCTCTTCTCTGGGGTGCTATGGCGCTCGGCGGCCTTCAGATTTACTTTTCGCTCTATGTGTTCGTGTATCAGACGGTCCTGCTTGGTGCACTTTTCATCTTTTTCGGATGGATAAAAAAAGAGCCGATCCCGTGGCACGACATTGGTAAGGCAGGCTCTCTCTATGTGCTCCTGCCGATCCCGTATCTTCTTTTCTACCTCAACACGCTTCTTTTCCTTCATTACAATGACCCCTTCAAACTGCTCTATACGGCGCGGATGACCTCGCTCATGCCCTTCGATTTCGTGACAGCGCTTCCCGAGAATCTCCTCTACGGGAATCTCATAGATTTGCCGCAGAACTGGGGCTTTGTGCGGCACCGCAACTTCATCGGCTTTCTTCTCATCGGCCTCGGGTTATATGGTTTGCGGAGATGGAACGAGCATCGCATGCTCTTTCTCTTCGTCATCATCGGCGGCCTTCTCTTCGGCATTGGGCCGGACTTCATGTACCACCCGCAGGCGAAGGTCATGCCACCGGCGCCGCTCTATCCATTCTACACATGGCTTCCGATCCTTTCCTACCTCCGCGTCACTCACCGTGCCTATTTCCTCGTGCTTCTCGCCTTCTCGCTCTGCGCCGGTTTGTCGCTCGAACGCATATTCTCACGGGTGCTCGCCACGCGTCGCTCGATCGCTTTCGTGGTCGCGGCAGGGGCATTCCTCATCCATGGTATCGAGAATATCCCGATGCCCTTCAAGCGCTGGCCGGTAGGTGAGTATATCCCGATCCCCGCTGACTATCGCGAGTTCGCCGCGTCGGTCGGCCCCGAAGAGGTCTTTCTCGATGTGCCCACCACTTTCACCATGGATTTAGAAGATCTTGCGCTTTGGGAGCGCCTCGACCCGCGCGAGTTCGTGGAGCGCAAAGCGGGCGATCCTCGTCCCCAGATGCGGGAGGTCTCGATGTTCACGAGCAGTTGGGACCCGCTCTTCCAGTACAACCGAGAACTCATCTATCTCTACTGGCAGTCCCAGCATCGCCACTCGACTGTGAGCGGGCTCAACGCCTACTTCCCGACGCCGCGCGTCATCTACTACCTTTGGAGCGTTCGGTTGCCCGAGCCGGAGGCGATCGGACGCCTCAAGCGGTATGGCGTTACGGTGCTGGTCTATCACAAGGGCATGGAACTCAAGAAAGACCGCGTAAGTCTTCGGGTGCTCGAGTCGTCGCCGCTTCTGCGCAATGTGTTCGAAGGGCCACATA
>CAYNMQ010000004.1:0-24632 GCA_964398245.1 uncultured Spirochaetales bacterium
TGTCGGCGATGGCTGTCGAAACGATCTCACGGTCATCCTCGACAACGAGTGAAAGCCAATCCTCGGAAAGGTTCTCTTCGAACGAAAGGCCGAACATCTCGCGGAACCGCTCGTTGGCGTAGGAAACCTCACCGGCAAGGTTCATTTTGAACACACCGACCGGCAGGCTCTCCATCAGAGAAAAGAACTCTTTCTCACCCAACGAAGGCTTCCGTTGCTCCCGCTCCTCCGTCGCCGGATCCGCCGGTTGCGCAACGGGCTCCTCGCCGGGGTCATCGCTACTCTCATGCTCTTCATGCGACTTTGCTCGTTCCCTTATATAGAGATACCCTACGAAGAAAAGGACCGCGACGAGAAGTAAAAAAACCACACCCACGGAGTAGACGCCGAAAACAAGAACGGCGGAGTTCATCGGTTCTCACCCGACCGTAGGAAGGTGCTTTTCGTCCTCTTTTTCACTACCCGCCGGCCCCTCCGCGGCGGAGGACGGATTTTCCTGCGGATCGCTCAGCTTCACCCTGCCGGCAGCGCCGGCGCGTCCCGCCTCCGGCTCCCGTTTGACGAAGAAGGACACCTTGACGCCGGCCTCCGCCTCCTCCCACGGCAACTCGTAAAGATCGCTGAGATGAAAGAAGAACTCCCGACCGTCGTCGCCTTTGACGAAACCGTACCCCTTCTCCCGAACCACCTTGCAGATCTCCCCGGCAAGCGCCTCGCCCGCCGGTTCGTATGCCGGCGCTTCGTTCGCCGCAGCGTCGCGCCGGGACATACTCGAGTCGTCGCCGTTCCACGACCGCTGTTGTCCGGCAAAGCGCCGACGGCAGTCATCACAGTAGAAGGGACGCCCTTTGCGCGGCGGCACATCGCTCCACACCTTACGGTCTCCCTGATGCAACGGCGACTGGCACTCGGCGACATAGCGTTCCGAACGGGCGTTGATCTGTGGAACGATATCGGAGAGCCACACGATATCGGCGTCCCGAAGCGGTTCCGCCAAGGATTCAAGGTACACCGCGTCACAACGCTCCTCCTCACTGGCAAGCACCACGCGCTTTCCGAGGCGCCGCGCTTGACGGAGCGCCGGCGCAAGATCGGCGTTACCGGTGACCACCACCGCGACATCGTAACCATACGGCGTAACGGCATACCCGCAGATCGCAGCGGCAAACGCGGCGCAAGTCTCTCCGCGGGTCATACCGACGGTCGCTTCCCCGTAAAAGCGCCGGCCGAGCGTCTTGCGGAACTCCCCCGCTTCACCGCCGGCGACCGTGCGGAACACGAAAATCCTCACCACATCGCTCCGATCGGTGCGCAGGAAGAACGCCGCCTCTTCCCCGAGCACCTTCGCAAGACGACGACGATCCATCACTCCTTCTTCGGAAGGGAACGACAACTTCTCGGAAACACCTTCGAGCCAATCTTCATCGAGGAACACCATTACACGCACCATACTTCAACTCCTTATTTTCCGTCCTTTACGGTTTCAGTGGAAAATATGTTAGCAAACGCCGGACGGTTTTCAAAGAAAAATCGGGAGAACACTGTCAACAAGGACCATCACGCCTCGGCGTTCACCCCCTCTTCGGATACGCCGGGATCGTCGAAATCGCTGCGGTCTCCTGCCCCGACGATGGTTTTCAGCATCGCGCTCACCTTGTCGTTTATGTCGAGGTCGCCGTCATAGAATTGAGTGAGGACCGGTATGTTCAACACATCCTTCAGTTCAAGGAACAGCGAACTGGTGATGGTTCCCGGCATACAGCCGAACGGGGCGGTGTTCACCACCATCCGGGCTCCTTGTCGGGCGAAGAGGATGGTACGCCCCACCGTAAGGATCGCTTCACCCGAGAAATCGATCGGAAGATAGCGGCTTCCTTCCGCGATGACCTCCTTCATCGGAGGCTCGTGGCGGTCGGCGAGCAAGCGGTCGGCTGCCCGATAGTAACTCTTTTCTATCTGGTGGAAGTAGAGATTCTTGACCAGCGATTCTCCCTGTCCGAACAGGGAGAGCCCCTGTTGTTTCGCCATGTAGTGCTGAAGGTGCATCGTGTACGCTATCCACTCGTGAATGGGCGCAAGCCATGCCTCGCCGCCGCTTCGTTCGATGACGCGGATAAGGTCGCCGTTGGCGAACCGGTTGCACCGGACATAAATCTCCCCGACGATACCGACGAGCGGACGCTGTTCGTGCGTCCGCGGGATGCCGGCAAAATCTTCGACCACCATCGGCAAGGACCGCCTCAGATCGCGTCCCGCCTCAAGCTCCTTTTCAAAAAGACGCAGGCTCTTCTCGAACAGCTCATCGGTATCGCCGGCCGTCATCTCGTACGGGCGTATCTTGGTCGCAAGTTTAACAAGGATGTCTCCGGCGAGGAGTCCGTGCATCATCATGCGGCGGGTCTCCTCGTCGATACCTTGATAACTGTTGAGGGACGAAGGCGCGAGTATCTCCATCGCGTCAAGACCGGCATTCCAGAACGCCTTCCTTTCGAGCAGGTTGTATTGACCGAACCGGCACGGGCCCTCGGCGGTCGGCATGAACAGGATGTGGTCGTCGCCGTTCCCCTCTTTCACTGCCTTCTTCACCATGGCGCCGAGCGTAAGCGTCATGGGCAGACACTCACAACCCCGGGAGCATCGCTTGCCGAGCAGAAGATCCTCGTCGTCCTCTGGCGGGAGGGCCTGCGATTCGATGCCGGCCGCCCTGAAGGCGGCGGCGAACAGACGAGAGGTCGCCTCATGCATCGGAGGTATCCACAGTGTTCCTTTCGAGAGGTCAACCTGTCGCCTCGCGGTGAACATATCGGGCATGGTGGGACGGCCGGCGTGCTTCATGGCGCGGCGACGTTTCTCGAATGAGCTCACGACATCCATGAACGCCTCGACGCGAGTGCGATAGCCGCCGTCCGATTCATGTTCGTCGAACTCGAGCACGAGCATCGGCTTGCCCTTCATCTCCTCTTCGACATAACTGAGCAGGAACGAGTCAGGGCCGCAGTTGAAGTTCGAGAGGTAGATGAGGTACATGCCGTCGGTCGCACGCACCCGCCTGGTCGCCGCGATTATCTTCTGGCCGTAATTCCAGAAAACATTGAAATAGTTCGTTCCGGCAAGACCCGCGACATCGAGTTCGAGCGCGTCTATCGGCACGACATCGTGCCCCATCGCCGCGATCGCCTCGGGGATGCCGAGGTTGACGCCGCGGTCATGTATATTGTAGGGGCGTCCGACGATGACGAAGACCGGCCTCTTCTGCGCGAGGCGATCGGCGACGATCCGCTCGCCCTCCCGCTGTATCTCGGCGAACGCCGCCTCCCACGCCTCCCGGGCCTCCCGGAAGGCCTTTTCGACCTCCTTTCGTTTCACCGGTATCTCGCCGGCGACCGCCTCATGGATCATTCGGGCGATCCGTTCGGGCGGCAGGCGCAGGTCAATGACCGGCGTCATGAACCGCAGGTCGCCACGGCCGCTCCGCTCGGCGAACGAGCGGATCACCGACGGACTGCTTTCGACATAGGGGCAGAAGAAGCTGAAAGCGGTCGAAAGCTGCTGTTTCTCGCTGATGTAGTAGGGATGGAACACGAGCGCATTCCGGGAGAAGAGTGTCACCGCGTGGCCTATCGCGACCTTCGCCGGATAGCAGAAGTCGCCGGTCGCCAGTCGCGCCGCCTCGGTGCGCACTTCGGCGGTCGTATGGGGCGCCGAAAGACGCGTTTCGTAGCCAAGCAGGGCGAAGAAGCGGCGCCAGAGCGGGTAGTAAGTGTGATTCGCGAGCGTGTGCGGCAGGTGCACGACGCCCCTTTTCTCTCGGGGATCATCTTCCTCCGCCTTGCGATAGAAAAGGGCGTTGCGCCGCCGGAACGCCTCGTACTGCGGCAGGTCGCGGCGCCGCTCATCGCCCGGTTCACGGCCGCACATGTGCCCCCATGAGACGCGGACGCCGCCGTTGCGCGTCACCGTGTTGATGCGGCAGTAGTTGACGCAGAGGCGGCAGGTCTCGCTGCCGGTCGTCACTTCAAGGGTCGGGGCCACCACCCCCACGAATCGCGTCGCCGACCCCTTCTCGCGCACCGCGTCGTAGGCGATGAGCGCCGCGCCTATCGAGCCCATGACATGGCAGAAGGGCGAGACGGTCACCTCGACACCGAGAAGGTTCTCTATCGCCGCGACGAGCCCCTTATTGCGCGCCGTCGCACCTTGGAAGTGGACGCGGGTCTTGCTCACCGTGCGGTTCCCCACCACCTTCGTGAGATAGTTCTGTATCACCGAGTAGAGCACCGCCGCGAGCGCCTCCTGCTTGGTATATCCCTGCTTCAGGATCGCGCGGAGGTCCTGCTCCATGAACACCGTGCACCGGTCGCTCGTAACCGGCGGCGCGATATGTTCGGTCACCTTCCCGATCTCGTCGAGCCGGTAGCCGAGCTTGCGGGCCTGCTCCTCCACGAAACTGCCGGTGCCCGCCGCGCAGACATAGTTCATGTTCACATCGGCAACGAGACCGTCCTCCATCCGGATGTATTTCGAGTCCTGGCCGCCGATCTCGAAGATGGTCTCCACCGATGGGTCGAAGAAGGCGGCACCGGTCCCGTGCGCCGTTATCTCGTTCACGATCGTGTCGGCGCCGAACACCTCTCCCACCAGTTTCCGGCCGCTTCCCGTCGTACCGAAGGCGACGACGGAGATCCCGCGGCCGGCAAGCACCCGATAGAATCCGGCGAAGATACGCCGCGCCGCGCCGATCGGATCGCCTGCCGTCTTCCGGTAAAGGTCAAACAAGGGCCGGCGCGTCACCGCATCGAGCGCCACGAGCTTCGTCGAGGTTGAACCGATGTCGAGTCCGAGCGCGACCGACTCGACGCCGTCGAGCGGCGCGTGGAGGCGCACCTCGTTCCCCTCGCCGTCAACCTGCGGAGCGACAAGATGCGGATATATGCTCTTGTGCAGCGTAAGCGGCGGCATCTTCTTGGTGTAACGGTCGAGTCCCTTCGCCGCGAGATCAAGTTCCCGCTTCGCCGTGCCCGGCACCTGCGCCGCCCCCATCGCCACGAAGCCGGCTGGGTCCTTCGGGATTATCCACTCGACCAGCGGATAGAGACGCCGGAGCCACTTAACCACTTCGGCGTTCAGCGCCACGCCGCCGATGAGCACGATCTTCCCATACACCTCCTCGCCGCGGAACAGCGTGTTCATCGCCGACACCGCAAGCGCGCGGCAGAGCCCCGCCCACAAATCATTGCGGCTCCGCCCCTCCTGCTGATGATGGATCATGTCGCTCTTCGCGAACACCGTGCACCGCGACGCCACCGTCGGCGGTTCTTCGATCGAGAGCTCTCCGGCCGCCTCTATCTCTATCCCCAGCCGTTCCGCCTGTTCCTCGAGAAAAAGCCCCGTGCCCGCCGCGCACAAGGCGTTCTGCGCGATGTCGGCTATCTTCCCGTCGCGGAACGAATAAAGCGTCAGCGACGACCCGCCGATGTCCAGCACGCGCAGGAAACCGCTCCGACCTAACCCCAGCCGCTCAAGCCCTTTCGATACCGCGAAACTCTCCTCGATCGCCGCTCCGCCCGCCGCTCCGCAGAACTCCTTCGCGCCTTTGCCCGTGAACGAAAAACGGCTCTCCTCGCCGCACTCCGCTACGAACGCGGCTATCTTCTCGTATATCCTGCCCCCGTGACGGACACGCTCCACCGCCTTCCCCGACGAGAGATCGTGGATCGTCAAAAAGGTCGTGCCGATGTCGATGCCATAGTTGCGCATAGCGTAAACCTCGTCGCTCAGAACACCCAAAAAACAGCGCGAATATAGTTACCGGCTTTTTCTATTTCAACTTTTCTCACCGTGCGAAAACGCACGAAAACAGGGTGAAAAATTGATTATTCCTTCTCACCGTGATATGTTCTTTATGCTATGAGACACTCACGCACAAACATCCTTTCGCTATGTGGTATTCCATAAACTTCTCTCTTAGGTAAAGGAGATCTTCGGTGAGGACAAAAACCATCTTCGGAAAATGCGACGCCTATCAACGGACCATTATCGCCAAGCGTGAAGGCTACTACCCTTATTTCAAGACCATTGCCTCGGAGCAGGACACGACAGTGACCCTCAAAAACGGGAGACGCGTGCTCATGCTCGGGTCGAATTCCTATATGGGGCTCACCAACCATCCGGAAGTGAAAGAGGCAGCGAAGAAGGCTGTCGAGAAATACGGCACCGGCTGCGCCGGGTCCCCCTTTCTCAACGGCACGCTCGACATCCACGAGGAACTTGCGGCAGAACTGGCCGCTTTTGTCGGGAAGGAGGCTGCGCTCCTCTACTCGACCGGCTTCGGCACCAATCAGGGGGTGATCGCGACCCTCACCGGCCGCCACGATTTCATCTTCATGGACTCGCTCAATCATGCATCCATTATAGACGGTGCCCGCCTCTCGTTCGCGACGGTGCGGCGCTACCAACACAACGATATGGATGACCTCGAAAAGGCGCTCGCCGCCGTACCGCCGGAGAAGGGAAAATTCATCGTCGCCGACGGCATCTTCTCGATGGACGGCGACATCCTCAAACTGCCCCGGATAGTAGAACTTGCCGAAAAGTACGAAGCGGTCGTCATGGTGGATGACGCCCACGCGCTCGGCGTACTCGGCAAACACGGCGAAGGGACCGCGGCGCATTTCGGTCTTACCGACAAAGTCGACCTCATCATGGGCACCTTCAGCAAGTCGCTCGCGAGCATCGGCGGCTTCGTGGCATCCGACGCTCAAACGATAGAGTACCTCAAACACCACAGCCGCTCGCTCATTTTCAGCGCCTCGATGCCGCCCGCCTCGGCGGCGGCGGCGCTTGCGGCGGTCCGCATTATCAAGCGGGAACCATGGCGCATCAAGCAACTCTGGCGCAACACGACCCTCATGCGGGAAGGGCTCCAGAAACGGGGATTCAATACCGGCATCTCGGAAACGCCGGTGATACCCTTCTTCGTCGGCGAAGACATGAAGGCCTTCTTCATGCGCAAACGGCTTGAAGAGGAAGGCATCTTCGTGAATCCGGTCATAAGTCCGGCCGTCCCCAAGGATCAGGCGCTCATCCGCATCAGTCTCATGGCGACCCACACCGAAGACCAGATATTGTCGGCCCTCGAAACCATCCATAAGGTAGGCCGCGAGATCGGCATCGTTTCATGATCGAAGTCCGCGTCGTCTCCGACCGCCGGTCTTTCTCGGACTTTCTCGACCTCCCCTACCGCCTCTACCGCGACGACCCGAATTGGGTACCCCCGCTCCGGTTCGAACGAAAACTGTTCTTCGACCGTAAGAAAAACCCCTTCTTCGAACACGGCGAGGCCGACTACTTCGTATGCTACCGCGACGGCAGACCGGTCGGACGCATCACCGCCCACATTGACCGCAATTACGACGACTACCATAAGACGCGACACGGATTCTTCGGCTTTTTTGAATGCGAGAACGACCCCGAAGCAGCCCGCGCCCTCATCGAAACCGCTGAGAACTGGCTGAAGGCGCGCAGGTACGAGCGCATCATCGGACCGATGAACTTCACCACCAACCACGACTCCCCCGGATTCACTGTCGAGGGTCATGAAAGCACCCCCCTCCTGATGAACCCACACACCATGCCCTACTATCCCGACCTCTTCCGCGACGCCGGGTACCATGACGAACAACTGCTCAACAGCTGGATACTCGAGGAACCGGAGGATCTGCCGCCCGAATTCCATAGCCGAGACGAGAAACTGTGCGCAAAATACGGCGATCGTCTTACGGTGCGCCATATCGATCTCAAGAATCTCCGCCGCGATGTCGACATCATCCTCAAGATATTCAACGAGGCGTGGTGCGAGAACTGGGGCTATGTCCCGATGACCGAGCGCGAGATATCGGCCATGGCCGACGAACTGAAACTCATCGTCGATCTTCCGATAACCGATCTGGTCTTTCTCGACGGTGAACCGGCGGCATTCATGGTCGCGATGCCCGACATCAATCAGATACTGGTCAAGAATCGCAACGGATCGCTTCTCAGTCGCCACTTCTTCCGGCTTGTTTTCAACCGCAAGAAATACATCGATCGATTCCGCGTCCTGCTGATGGGAACCTTGAAGAAATACCGTCTCCTCGGCCTCGATGCACTGATGTACCACCGGCTCCTCCATGATGCCAAAGCGGCCGGCTATCGCTCCGTCGAGATGTCGTGGATACTTGAATCGAACAAGTCGATGAACCATGCGGCGGCCCACATGGGGGCCCGGATATACCAGCGCTATCTCATCCTCGCAAGATCGCTCGGGGACACCGCATGAAGGAGGTGCTCGTCACCGGAGCCACCGGCTTCGTCGGCGGCCACCTCACCACGCTTCTTTTGTCCCGCGGTCTTTCCCCGCGGCTCCTCGTCCGACGCGAGACGCCCGACATCTCCTCGTTCGCTCGGCAAGGAGCGCAACCGTTCATCGGCGACTGGCAAGACGAACGGTTCCTTCAAAAGGCCGTTGCCGGCTGCGACACCGTCATTCATGTCGCCGGCGCGACCAAGCGACTGACCGAGGCCGATTATTTCAAGGACAACTGTCAGTTCACCGAAGCGATCCTTTCCTGCCTGAACGAAAAACAGCGCCTTGTCTTTCTCAGTTCACAAGCGGCCGCCGGCCCCAGCGTCGCAGGACACCCCGTCACCGAAGACGACCCGCCGCGTCCGCTCACTTGGTATGGAAGATCGAAACTCGCCGCCGAAGAAGCGGTGCGCCGCTGGGGTTCCCGGAACGACGACAACTATCTCATCCTGCGCCCCTGCTCGGTCTTCGGTCCGAACGAAAAGGACATATTCACTTACTTCAAGTTCATGGACCGCGGTATACTTCTTCTCCTCGGAGACGGAACAAAACAGATCTCGATAGTCTATGTGATCGACCTCTGCGAGGCCATATTCCAAGCGGCGGGAAGCGATCTCAGAGGCCGCACCTTCTTCGTCGCGAACGACGAACCGGTCTCGTGGGGCGCACTCGCCGAAACCATCCGGAAAGCCATGGGCAAGCAACGCGTCCTCCGCGTGAAGATACCCGAAACGGTCGCGGCGCCGATCGGGCATATCGCCGGTCTTGTGGGAAAAATCATTGGCAGAGCCTTGCCGGTCAACGACCAAAAGGTCCTCGAGATGAAGCAGGAGGCGTGGGTATGCAGTAACCGAGCCGTCAAAGAAGAGTTAGGCTGGCATCCCCGCTACCCTCTTGACAACGCGCTTGCCGAAACCGTATCATGGTATCGTGCTCACGGGTGGCTGAGGTCATAACGATGGAAAAGCCTTTCGTCCACGAAACGACCTGCATTGACGACGATGTCGTCATCGGCAATGGAACGAAGATCTGGCTCTTCTGCCATGTTCTCAGCGGTTCCCGCATCGGCGAGAACTGCTCGTTCGGGCAGAATTGCGTCATCGGACCGCGCGCTATCGTAGGAAACAATGTCCGGGTGCAGAACAATGTGAGCATTTACGAACGGGTCACCATCGAAGACGATGTCTTCATCGGTCCCTCGGCGGTTTTCACGAATGTCATCAATCCGCGCAGTCTCATACCGCGGAAACATGAATACCTGCCCACCCTCGTGAAACGCGGGAGCACCATCGGCGCCAACGCGACGATCGTCTGCGGGGTGACCATCGGCGAGTATGCGCTCGTCGGCGCCGGCAGTGTCGTCACCCGCGATGTGCCGGCCTATGCGCTCGTGTACGGCAATCCGGCGAAACGGCACGGCTGGGTAAGCCGCGCCGGGAACAAGCTCTCCTTCGGCCCCGACGGCACGGCGACCGATCCTTTCGACGGGTCGCGCTATCTCCTCGAAAACGGCACGGTGAGACCGCTGTGAACAGGATACCGCTCATCGACCTCGCAGCCCAGTACCATGCCTATCATGACGAGATCGAATCTGCGATACGACGCGTTTGTGAACGCGCATCCTTCATCATGGGGCCCGAAGTAGTCGAACTCGAACAGAAGTTGGCCGATTTCTGCGGCACTCCTTTCTGTGTCACCTGCGCCAACGGCACCGATGCGCTCGTCCTTGCGCTTCGCGCCCTCGGCATCGGCCCCGGCGACGAGGTCATCACGAGCGCCCTTTCGTTCATCGCTACCGCCGAGGCGATCGCGGCGGTCGGAGCACGCCCCATCTTCGTCGACATCGAAGAGGACACCGGACTCATCGACGCCCCACTCATAGAGAAGCACATCACTCCCCGCACCCGTGCCATCATCCCGGTGAGCCTCTACGGCCAGTGTCCCGACATGGACACCATCAATGCGATAGCCGCGCGACACGGCCTGACGGTCATCGAAGACGCCGCTCAGAGTTTCGGCGCTTCCTATCGCGGGAAACGGAGTTGTTCGCTTTCTCCGCTTGCCACGACCAGTTTCTTCCCGGCAAAACCGCTCGGCTGTTACGGCGATGGCGGCGCCGTGTTCACCACCGACCGCACAATCGCCGATCACATCGCCTCGCTTCGCTTGCACGGCCAGACCGAACGGTACCATCACCGGCACCTCGGCATGAACAGCCGGCTCGACACCCTGCAGGCAGCGGTGCTCCTCGTCAAACTTGCTCACTTCGAGAGCGAGATCGAAGAGCGGCAAGCGGTGGCCGCGAGATATCAAGAACTACTTTCCTCATTACCGCTCTCGCTTCCCGTAGTGCGACCGGAGCGCCGTTCGGTGTGGGCTCAGTATGTCATCAGAAGCGACCGCCGCGACCATATCGCCGAACGACTTTCCGCCGAGGGAATCGCGACGGGCGTTCATTACCCTGTCCCTTTGCACTTGCAAGAGGTCTTCTCTCCGCTCGGATATCACCGCGGCGATCTCCCGCATGCCGAAAAAGCGGCCGGTGAGGTGCTCAGTCTCCCCATGAGCGCCTTTCTCTCCGCGGAAGACCAACGGAGAGGGTGCCGGGCGATCGAGGCGGCGCTCCGCTCATGAAAGACCGTACCAGTTCATCTTCGCATTCTCCCTTCGTTCGCAACCTCATCACCCTCTTTTCGGGATCGGTGATAGCCCAGATCATCCCGCTGGCCGCCGCACCGCTTCTTTCCCGTCTTTTCACGCCACAGGACTTCGGCATCTACGAACTCTTCGCCGGGGCCGCCGCCATTCTTGCGGTCGTCGCAAGCGCCCGCTACGAACTTGCCATCATGTTGCCCGACAACGACCAGGATGCCTTTTCGCTGGTGGTCGCCGCCACGACGATCGCCGGCGCGGTGAGCATCCTCGCGGCACTCGGCGGCTACCTGTTCCACCCCTTCCTCGGCAGCACCTTTGGTGTTGAAGAGGGCGAACTTTTCTTTGCCCTTCTTCCGCTCCTCGGATTCTGGCTTGCGCTCGTCCAGATAGGCCACTACTGGTTCACCCGCCGCAGTCGATTCGCCGGCATCGCCTCGCGACGCATCGTTCAAAACGGCATTACCACCGGCTCCCAGATAGCAGCCGGAGTCAACCACCTCCCGGCTGGACCGTGGGGACTCATCGGCGGACTCATTGCCGGCACCGCTACCGGAGCGCTCTGGTTCTTCGCCGTCGCCCGGCAGGATGCCGTCAACTATGCACGCATCGCCTCCCGCTGGGAGAACATCCGCCGCATCGCGATCCGCTACCGCGAGTTCCCCCTCAAGAACCTGCCAGCGCATCTGCTCAATATCGTGGCCAACCAACTGCCCTCGGTCCTCTTCATCGCTCTCTTCGGTCCGCTAGCGGCCGGTTTCTATGCGCTCACCCGCCGCGTGCTCGCGACGCCGCTGTCCTTCCTCGCCGACGCGTTCACCGATGTCTTCCGCCAGCGGGCGAGCGAAGACTACCAGCGTACCGGATCCTGCCGCCCGATATTCGTGAAGACGCTGTGGGCAACGACCCTCTTTGCCACCCCACCGTTTTTAGCCCTCCTCTTCTTCGCCCCGCCACTCTTCGCACTCGTCTTCGGCGAACCGTGGCGCGAAGCGGGGCGATACGCCCAACTTCTCGCCCCGATGTACGCGATGCGCTTTCTCGCTTCGCCGCTCGGATTCACGCTCATCATCGCCGAGCGGCAGAACTTCTATCTCGTCTGGCAGGCAATTCTCCTGTGCACCACCGTTACGGCACTCTGTATCGGCTGGACGCTCCAGAGCGCTGCCCTTACCATCGGCATCTTTTCGGGCACCTACACGATACTGTACGGGTGGCTTCTTATCGCGGCCTACCGTGCCGCAGAGAAAAAATGAGCGGAAATATCCTCTAACGACTCCTGAAACGCTTCAGAACATCGATGACATAATCGATGTCGGCCGGTGTATGGTCGGCGTTTATCTGGAAGCGGATCTCCTCGTCGCCCTTCGGGACCACCGGATAGTTGAGGCCGGTCGCAAGGACGCCGTTCTCGGTGAGCCATTTCACGATCTCGGCGGTGCGCTTCGTGTCACGGACCATGAGCGGGGTCACCGGATGCGGTCCCGGTATCGTCTCGTAGCCGTTATCGACGAGCCCTTTCTCGAAGCGGGCGGTCATTTCGGCGAGATGCTTGAGCCGGCGCTTGCCCTCGTCGCTCTCGAGAATGTCGAGCACCTTGAGAAGGGCGGTCGTCTCACCGACGGTGATCGGGTTCGAGTAGATGTACATAGGCGCCGTCTGGCGGAGGAACTCGGTCACCGAACGGTCGGCGACGACATACCCGCCGTTCACGCCGAACGCCTTGCCGAGCGTCCCGATGAGGATGTCCACCTTCGTTCCGGTCACCTCTTCGGTGCCGCGCCCCGTCGCGCCATAGGCGCCGATGCCGTGCGAATCGTCCGCGATGGTCACGACACCTTCCTCGAACTTCTCGTCGAAACTCTTGGCGACCTTGACGAACTTGTCGAACGGGCAGTAGTCGCCGCGCATCGAGAAGACGCCGTCGGTCACGACGATGCACCGCTTCCCTTTGCCGACCGCCTCCTTCATCTTCGCCTCGAGGTCGCCCATATCGTTGTGCTTGTAAATGAATTTCGCGGAGGGCCGTGCCAGCTTCATCGCATTGATGATGCAGTTGTGGTTGAGCTCGTCGCTCACGATGACCGTCTCGGCGGTCGTGAGCGGCACGATGACCCCCATCGAGGTGACATAGGCGCTCGAGAACAGCATCGCCGCCTCGCGACCATGGAACTTTGCAAGCCGCCGTTCCAGCTCCTTGTGCGCCTTGTAGGTCCCCGATATGAACCTTACCGCGCCGGGTCCGACGCCGAAGGTGCGTGTCCCTTCCTCCTCGGCATGAATGACCTCGGGACGCATCGAAAGCCCCAGATAGGAGTTCGAGTTCATCCTGATGAATTCCTGAGAATATCCCTCTATGCGGTAGCGCGGTCCGCGATCGCCCTTCGGCGGGATGACCGCCGTGACGATCATCTCGTCACCCTTCGCGGTCCCTTTTTCACGCAGGTCGGCGACATATCGATCAAGCGCCGGATTGAGTTTCGATGCCATGGTGTCTTCTCCTTACTTGAGCAGTTTCTTTTTGAGGTTCTCTATCATGTCCTTCGTCATCGCGGCAAGGTCGTAGGAGGGTTTCCACCCCCACTCCTTTCTCGCCGCCGAATCGTCTATGGAATCAGGCCACGAATCGGCGATCGCCTGCCGGAAATCGGGCTGGTACTCGACAGTGAAAGCGGGGATGTGCTTCTTGATCTCGGCGGCGAGTTCAGCAGGAGTGAAGCTCATCGCCGAGACATTGAAATCGCTGTGATGCTTCAGTTTCGAGAAATCGGCCTCCATGAGGTCTATCGTCGCCTTGAGACAATCGGGCATGTACATCATGGGTAGCCGCGTATTCTCCTTGAGGAAGCATGTGTACTTATTGTGCTGGATCGCTTCGTAGAAGATCGCGACGGCGTAGTCGGTCGTTCCGCCTCCGGGCAGCGTCTCATGGCTGATGATGCCGGGATAGCGAAGGCCGCGGACATCGAGGCCGTATTTCCTAACATAATAGTCGCCGAGCAGTTCTCCTGCCACTTTCGTGATGCCGTACATCGTCGTCGGACGAAGCACGGTCTCCTGCGGGGTATTCTCACGGGGCGTCTCGGGGCCGAAAACAGCGATGGAACTGGGGACGAGCACCTGTTGCATCTTCCGCTCGCGCGCCAGCTCCAAGATATTGATGAGCCCGTTCATGTTGATATCCCACGCAAGCATGGGGTCCTTTTCGCCGGCAGCCGAGAGTATCGCGGCCATGTTGATGATGTGTGTGACGCCGTACTTGTCGCATACGGCGCCGAGAGCCGCGCGGTCGCGGACATCGAAGTACTCGAACGGCCCCCCGTTCAGGACCGCATCGCTGGGCGGGGTCTTCCGTGTCGAGGCGATGACATTCGCCCCGCCGTAGATCTCGCGCATCTTGAGGGTGAGTTCGGAGCCGATCTGACCGACGGCCCCGACGATGAGGATCTTCTTCTTCATGGGTCACTCCGCCAAAATAATGAGGGTTATGAAGAACGGAGTCGCCTCCGAAGGTGTTCTCATGAGCACACCTCCCGACACGACATTCATCGGATCACTGTTGGTTCTGATTCTTGAGCGCGTCCGCGATGGAACCGATCTTCTCGGGTATCACCCCCACGGCACTCTTCGCCTCTTCGAGGTTGCGGCGTTGCTCCTCTTCGCCGATCGCTTTGATGGAGAGAGAGACCTTCCGCTCCGAGTCGTTGATGGATTTGATGATGACCGAGATCTTGTCACCGACCTGATAGGTCTTGTTCGGATCCTCGAATTCGGTCCGGTGCACCAGACCTTCGACGGTGTCGAACAGCTTCACGAACACACCGAAGTCGGTCGCTTTCACCACCTCCGCTTCCACCCGATCGTTCTCCTTGTAGGTGTCCCGGAAGATCCTCCACGGGTCTTCGCTCAGTTGTTTGATGCCGAGACTGAAGCGCTGTTTTTCCGCGTCTATGTTGAGGACGACCGCCTCGACCTCATCGCCCTTGTTGTAGTACTCGCTGGGGTGCTTGAGCTTCCGGTCCCAAGTTATGTCGCTCGTCCGGACAAGGCCGTCTATCCCGTCCTCGACGCCTATGAACAGGCCGAAATCGGTGATATTGCGGATGACGCCTTTCACCTTGGAGCCGATGGGATACTTGTCCTTCAATTGCTCCCACGGATTCGGTTCGGTCTGCTTCATCCCGAGACTGATGCGCCGGCTGGGGACATCTATCTCGAGTATCTTCACCTCGACCTCGTCGCCGATGGCAACCACCTTGCTCGGGTGCTTGACGCGGCGGGTCCAGCTCATCTCGCTGATATGGATAAGGCCTTCGATGCCTTTCTCGAGCTCCACGAAGGCGCCGTAGTCCTCAAGGGCGACCACCCGACCGCGCACTATCTTGCCGGACGAATACCTTTCGGTCGCATGTTGCCACGGGTCATCCGATATCTGTTTCAGTCCAAGGCTCACCCGCTCGGTCTCGCGGTCGAACTTGAGCACCTTCACCTCGACCTCGTCGCCGATCCTGAACATCTCCGAAGGATGATTCACGCGGCCCCAGCTCATGTCGGTGATATGGAGAAGACCGTCGATCCCGCCAAGGTCTATAAAGACGCCGTAATAAGTGATGTTCTTGACGAGGCCCTTGACGGTCGCGCCTTCTTGAAGCCGCTCCAAGGTCTTCGTCTTGAGCTCCTCTCGCTCTTTTTCGAGCAGATCGCGGCGGCTTATCACGATGTTGCCGCGTTTCGGGTCGTATTTGATGACCTTGAAATCGAATGTCTTGCCGATGAGTTCGTCGAGGTTCTTGATCGGACGAAGCGCCACCTGCGAGTTCGGAAGGAACGCTTTGACCCCGATGTCGACCTGCAGGCCGCCGTTCACGCGGGAGACGATGGTGCCGCGGACCAGTTCGCCGGTGTCGTAGGCACGGCCGACCGTTTCCCAGATGCGGAGCGTCGCCGCCTTCTGCCGCGAAAGGCACACATTGCCGCGCTCATCTTCCCAGCGCTCGATGACGACCTCGACCTGATCGCCGACGCGCAGATGCTTGAGTTCTTCCGGCGTGAACTCGGACGACTGGACCACGCCATCCGATTTCCGGCCGACATCCACCAGCACGAAATCCTTTGAAATGGCGCGCACGACGCCACGGATGATCTCTTCCCCCGAGAACTGCTTCTCACTCGGGAGATACTCGTTGAGCAGGCTCGCAAAATCCTGTCCCTGATTCGATTGTTGTTGGTTTGACATACGCGAAACACCTCCTTATTTTTTTACCGGTGCGCTTCCGCGCAACGGCGGAGGCATTTTAGGAAGATACGGCGGTCTGTCAAGATATTTTGACAGCGATGGTCCGTCTCAGAGATTCCGGAGCGCTTCGACGAGTTCCGTTTTGGCCTTGGTCTTGTCGTCCACCTTCTTGACGACGCGGGCCGGGACACCGGCAACCACCGTATATGGCTCGACATTTTGGGTGACCACCGCCCCGGCGGCGACCACCGCCCCCGCCCCGCCTTGAACACCCACGAGAACAACGGCGTTCGCCCCCATCACCCCATGGTCGCCGATGCGGACCGGCTCGGCAGAGGGAGGCTCCACCACCCCGGCAAGCACCGATCCCGCGCCGATATGGCAATATCTCCCCACGATAACCCGACCGCCGACCACGACATTCATGTCTATCATCGTCCCTTCGCCGATCTCGGCGCCGATGTTGATGACCGCGCCCATCATGATGACGCACTTGTCGCCGATGGTCACTTTCTCGCGAATGATCGCCCCCGGCTCGATGCGGGCGTTGAGACCTTTGATGTCGAGCAACGGCACTGCCGAATTGCGCCGGTCCACATCCACCCGCTCGAGGTGGACATGTTCATGGTGCATCTTGAGAAAGATCTCCACCTTCGCCCACTCGTCCACGATGAGCATGAAGTCAACGCCGCGGTAGGACTCCTTGAATGGACTCCAATCAACGGCATAAAGGTTCCCCTTGAAGTAGGCGCGGACCGGCGTCTGCTTCTCCGATTCGCTTATGTAGCGGATTATCTCATACGCGTCCATCGTCATAGCGTTCCTCAGCAAAAGCTCTTGAACAAAGCTTTCATGAACTCGTAACAGCGCCCGACTGCGGGAAGGTGCAGTTTCTCTTCCGGCGAGTGGGGATTCTTCACCGTGGGACCGAACGATATCATGTCCATCCCAGGGTACTTGGCACCGATGATGCCGCATTCGAGCCCGGCATGTATCACCTCGACTTTCGCGTCGCTACCGAACAGGTCGCGGTGCACCTTCAAACATCGGGCAAGAAGCGGAGACTGGAGATTGGGTTGCCACGCGGGATAGCCGTTTCCCGTTACCGCATCGGCTCCGGCATGCCGGGCGATGGTCTCAACCTTCTGGCTGATCCAGTCGAGCCGCGACATGACCGAACTGCGCTGGCTGGTGGTGATGGTGAGTTTCCGGTCGGCGACCGAAAGGATGGCCAGATTGTTCGATGTCTCTACGAGGCCGGCGATATCGGCCGACATCGCTGCGACACCGTGCGGCAACGCAAGGATAAGATCTATGACGCGGTCGGTCGTTTTTCGATCCATCACCTCGCCTGCCTTTTCGGCAGGAGCAACCGTCACCTTCACGCCGCGATCCTTCGGCAGTTCATTCTTCATTACCTTCTCAAATTCGCGCGCCATCTCTTCGACGACCGAAAGCGTACCGCCGGCGATGACCGCTTCGGCATCGCGCGGTATGGCGTTATGGGCGCTACCTCCCTTGATAGTGACAAGTGAGAACGGCGCCTTTTTGCGCAATTCGGCAAGAAAACGGGCAAGGATGATGTTGGCGTTGCCGCGCAGCTCTTTGATGTCGACCCCCGAATGCCCACCGGCGAGCCCGCCGACAGCGACTTTGCAGAACGATGCACTGCCCGGCGTTTTCTCATAGGAGAGCGGCAATGTCGTCTTGGTGTCACGCCCGCCGGCGCATCCGACGGTGAATATCCCCTCGTCCTCAGAATCCACATTGAGCAGTATCTTGCCGGTCAGGAAACCCGTCTCGAGCGCGTTGGCCCCGGTGAGCCCCGTCTCCTCGTCCACCGTAAAGAGCAGTTCCAGTTTCGGATGCGCGGCCTCCGGGTCCTCGACGAGGGCGAAGGCAAGCGCTATCGCGATGCCGTTGTCGGCGCCGAGCGTCGTCCGATCGGCATGCATCCACTCGCCCTCGATGATGCACTTAACCGGATCCTTGGCGAAATCGTGCGGTGAATCGGGCGTCTTTTCGCAGACCATGTCCATGTGTCCTTGTATCACCAATGTCGGCGCCTTCTCGCACCCCGTGGTCGCCGGCACGGTGATAAGAACATTCGACACCTTATCGGTCTTCACTGCGAACCCGTGCCTTTTGCCCCAATCCATCAGCCACCGCGCCACCTTCTCTTCGTTCTTCGAACGACGGGGAACCTTGTTCAACTCTTCGAAAATCGCCAGCACTTTCTTCGTCTTGTCGTCCATCACGGCCTCCTTTGCCCGTTATCAGTTCGGTGACATGAAAGGCATTATATATGCTAAAAAGAGGTTTGCAATTTTCATTGCCGTCGCCTATAATAAAAGCGTCTTAGCCATCGTCATGGAGAAGGTGCCATGTTCAGAACGCTCGCTTGCGCCGTGGTGGTTCCCGCAATCCTTCTTTCTTTTGCCGGCTGTAGCTCGCCTGAAGAGGGCCCGGTCTGCAATGAGGATCCCATCTGCGGATGCTACGGCATCTACAACGACCTCATGCAGATATGCGAGTGTTCCCCCGGTTACGCGGGGACCTTCTGCAACGAATGCGCCCCCGGCTACACCGGTTACCCCGACTGCGTTCCGGAGAGCGGGAACACGGAAGGGATCCCCGACTACTACGGCAACGACAACTATGTGCCCCCGACCGACGGAGACACGCCGGTCTACGACGACGGGGCCGTGATACCCGACGACAATTCCTGTGACGCAATACAATGCAACGGCCACGGCAAGTGTCAGCAGGACGGCTCCTGCAAGTGCTATCAGGGCTACGCCGGGACAGCCTGCGATGAATGCGCCCCAGGTTTCACCGGCTACCCCGACTGCTACTTCAAGATGTGCGAACCGGATATGCGCACCTGTAAGAACGAAACGACGGTACAACAGTGTGACAGCGCCGGCAAAGAGTGGATAGAGGTCGAGACCTGTGACACCGGAGAAGAATGTTATGAAGGCGAGTGCCTTACCGAGTGCGGGCGCGCCGAGAAAGAGGAAAGTTATGTCGGCTGCGAATACTGGGGCGCTTTCCTTCCGAACCTCATGGAATACGAAGGAGGGAACTACGCTATCGTCGTCGCGAATCCGAACGACACCGATGTCACCGTGACCGTCTATACCTCAGGAGACATTCAGATCGCCCAGTTCTCGGTGGCCCCCGGACAAATAAACTCGTACACCTTCAATCAGACCTATCACCTCATCGGCGCGGGGATAACGAATCTCGCGTTCAAGTTCGTCGCCTCCCGTCCCGTCACCATGACGCAGATGAACCCCTTCGGCAATGTGCTCATTTACACCAACGATGCGACGCTACTGCTTCCGAAGGGAGCTCTCGGAATGAAGAACATGGCGATGAGCTGGCCGACTTGGAAGAACGATTATCCCGGCTACATCTCCGTCATCGCTACCGAGCCCGGTCTTACCTCGGTCATGGTCATCTACGGCGGTTACTCGAAAGCAGGCAACGGCGTGAACGCCCAGACCCCCGGCGACAGCGTGACCTACACCCTTAACCAATATCAGATCTTGACCCTCAACTCGGCGCCCGGCGGCAGTTACGGCGCCGACATCACCGGTAGCTACATAGAGGCCGATAAGAAGATCGCCGTCTTCGGCGGACACCAGTGCACCTATGTGCCGGCCGACACCCCCGCCTGCGACCACCTCGAACACCAGATGTTCCCCCTTCGCTCGTGGGGAAAGGAATATGTCGTCGTCCGCACCCGGCCGCGCGGCAACGAGAACGACAACATCCGCTTCCTCGCCTCGGAAGCGAACACCACGATCAACTGGACCGGCGGGCTGTCAGGCTCGGTGGTCCTGCAAGCGGGCCAACACTATGACATCTGGACATCAACCGACTTCGTCGTCACCGCCGACAAGCCGATCATGGTTGGTCAGATTCTCGCCTCGCAGGATGCCGGGGCCGGGACCGGCGACCCGGCGATGATGCTCATCGCGCCGAACGAACAGTTCCGAAAAGACTACATCTTCCTCGTCGCGCCGAATTACGATTACGATCGTCTTACCTTGGTCGCGCCTGCCGACACCGATATCACTTTTGACGGTACGAGCATGAACTCGAACTCCTTCACCCCGATCCCGGGGAGCATGTGGTATCGCCAATATCTCGACACCAACGACGGCGTTCACAAGATAACCGCCAATAAACCGGTCGGATTGTATGTGTACGGTTTCTCCCAGTATGTTTCCTATGCCTATACTGCCGGTCTCGACCTCCTTAAGATAAACGATGTGGAATAAGCGTCTCCGTCTCGTTTCCCGGCGTCCCGCATAAAAGCATTTGCAAAAACGGATGACATTCCTTATACTTGGTATGACGGTGCCCATTACGAGGAGGCCCCATGCGCCACTCCATCGTTTTTCCCTTCCTGTTTTCGACACTCGTTGCCCTTTCCTGCTCCACTCCCGAAGAACCCGGGGTTGAGTGCGACTCGATCTGCGGATGCTACGGGATTTGGAACGATGTGTCGCTCTTCTGCGAGTGTAACACCGGCTACGCGGGAGACTTCTGTGACCGATGCGCTCCCGGTTACACCGGCTACCCTGATTGCATACCGGAGAGCGGGGGTACCGAGGTCGACTCCCCGATTCCCGAAACTGAGAAAGAAACCCTGCCGGCCGAAGACGATATTACCTTGCCCGAAAATGACACTCCTGAACCGGATGATGCTCCGGTCATCCCCGACGAGGATTCCTGCGACCTGACGAAGTGCACCGGTCACGGCAAATGCCAGCAGGACGGCACCTGCAAGTGCTATCAGGGCTACGCCGGAACCGCTTGTGACGAGTGCGCTCCCGGCTACATCGGCTATCCAGACTGCTATTTCAAGATGTGCGACCCGAACATGCGCTCCTGCAAAGACGACAAGATCGTCCTACAGTGTGATAGTGCGGGGAAGGAATGGTCGGAAGTCGAAACCTGTCCTGACGGGAAGACCTGTTACGAAGGCAACTGTCTCTCGGAGTGCGAAAAGGCGGAGGCGTCCGAAAGCTATGTCGGCTGTGAGTACTGGGGCGCCTTCCTGCAAAACGGCGGCGGCTATGAGTCGAACGGCAGTTACGCGATCGTCGTCGCCAATCCGAACGATACCGAGGTGACCGTCACGGTGTACGGATCCGGCGATCAGCAACTCGCCCAGTTCACCGTGCCACCCCAGCAGATAAACTCTTCGCAGTTCGACCTCACCCAGTTCATCACCGAGACCGGTATCTCGACCAAAGCGTTCAAGTTCGTGGCATCACGGCCAGTGACCATGACGCAGATGAATCCCTTCGGCAATGTGCTCATCTACTCGAACGATGCCTCGCTCCTTCTGCCGAAGGGAGCGCTCGGTCTCAAATACTTCGCCATGAGTTGGCCGACTTGGTACTACTATGAGGATGGCGGCGGCTGTGACGGTAGCACTTCTCACACCTACCCCGGGTATGTCTCCATCATCGCGATCGAGCCGGGGACTACGACAGTACAAGTGACTTACCGTGGCGCCTCACGGGCTGGCACTGGCGTCAATGCTCAGAACCCCGGAGATACGGTGAGCTACTCGCTCTCTCAATATCAGGTGCTCACGCTCAACAGTGCCAATGCATCCTGCGGCGGCACCTGCTACGGACCCGATCTTACCGGCTCCTACATCGTCGCCGACAAGAAGATCGCCGTTTTCGGCGGTCACCAGTGCACCTTCGTGCCAGCCGACCAGTGGGCCTGCGACCGGCTCGAACACCAGCTCTTCCCGCTTCGGTCATGGGGGAAAGAATTCGTCGCGGTGCGCACCAAACCGCGCAACGCCGAGGCAGACTACTTCCGCATCCTTGCCTCGCAGGACGGCACCGCGGTCAACTGGAACGGCGGCGTTTCAGGAACGGTGACGCTGAACGCCGGACAATTCCACGAGTTCTCGACGACCGCCGACTTCGTCGTCACCGCGAACGCCCCGATCCTTGTTTCGCAAGTGCTCGCCTCGCAAGACGCCGGAGCCGGCACCGGCGACCCGGCGATGATGCTCATTGCACCGAACGAGCAATTCCGCAAGGACTACATCATCCTCGTCGCTCCCAACTATGACTACGATCGCGTTACGGTCGTCGCACAGGCCGACACCGAAATAACCTTCGATGGGGGCACCATGAACTCGAACTCCTTCACCCCGATACCCGGGACGAATTGGTACCGTCACTACATAGACACCGACGACGGCGCTCATACCATCGTCGCGAACAAACCGATCGGTCTGTATGTCTACGGCTTCTCGCAGTATGTGTCGTATGCCTATACCGGCGGACTCGATCTCCTTACCATCAACGATGTGGAGTGAGGAAGCACCATGCTTACCCTGCGAGAACGGATACTCATGGCGATGCAGCGTAACGGGGTGCTCTCGTTCGGCCAACTGCACGAACTCTTTCCCGTCCAATCGGTCACCCATCTCGCCGAGGTCCTCGCCCAACTGGTGACCGACGGCGAACTGAGCAAGCGCCTCGACCCCGATACCGGGAACACCTTCTATTTCCGCCGCTATTACACCGACGGCGGCAACTATATCGTGTTCCACTATCACGATCATGCGCACCCCGAACGATTCGCCGCCGTGCCGCTCGTCGAAGAGATGCCGTGGTTCTTCGAACCGATAGATTACAACGAAGAGACCGTCTTCTCCCCCAACTTCCCCGACCCTGCGAGCGCCCTCGCCGCGGCGGAGGAGAAAGAGAAGGAAAGCGAAGGATAGGTTTCACGCAACGGTTCTGAATCCCTTCATCATCCACTTTCGAGCCACAAGGAGCCCGACGGGCGATATGATCGCGATAATGCCGTAGACGAACCACATCGTTTCGGTGTTGAGCATCGTATGCGGCGTGTCGGCGGGACAGTACTTCATGAGGAACCAACCCGAGTACATCGCGGTGATAACCTTGGTGAGGAACCACGGGAATTGACCGATCCCCATGTAGATGCCGGTCATGTTCTTCGGCGCTATCTCGGCGACCCACTGGAGGAAGCGCGGCTGCCACATCGCCTCGCCGATGCTCATGATGATGAGATAGGCCATGAGAGTTTCGACGCGCGGCCCGAGTGCGAGGATGAAGGTGGGCGACGCCATGACGAAGGTGCCAACGATCATCATCGTGTAGGTGTTGCGCTTTGCGGTGATGGCGGCGACCATCGGGGTCAAAAAGAAGATGAGTATCGGGTTGAGGTTGCTGAAGAACTCGAAATTCTCGGCGACCACTCCGTCGAAGGCGCGACTGGTGTACTGTGGTATTGTGAGCCAATTGTGGGCGAAGAGCGTCTGGACTGGTATGAGAATGAAGATGAAGTACATGAAGCGCAGATCGGTGAACGGAAAGTGCTTGAGGTAGTAGACGAACCGCTGGGTAAGGGTCATGCCTGCCATCTCGTCAGGAGCCTCGGACTGTTCGTTCGAAGCAGCCCCCCCTTCAGCGGCCGCTTCACGCTGAGCCTTCTCGACCGCCGAACGCGACATGATGAACCAGAGGAGTACGATCTCGAGCACCGTCACTCCGACATAGAACCAAAAGACCCCCGGGATGCCGACCGCCTTGCGGAGTGGCGGAGATATGATGCCCGGCAGGAATCCGCCCAGATTCATGAGGGCATAGAGCATCGCATAGCCCATCGCGGCGGTCTTCGGCCCGGTGAACATCTTGACACCGGCATAGAGCGCCGGTTGATAGATGCCGTATCCGAGTACGACGAAGAGGATGCCGAAAAGCGCGATCCAGTGGGCGCTCGCCCACGCACCCGGTTCTCCGAACTGAGGCGCTACGGTAACCACGGCGCGGCCGACCGCCATGAGGGCGAGCGAAATGAGAAGCGCTTTACGGATGCCGATCCAGTCGACGGTCGCGCCGAGGAACATCATTGCGATGGTGATGCCCGCGGTGAGGATGCCGACGGTGCGCCCCGCCGTCGGATCGTCGAGCCCCATCGCCTCGTTGAAGAAGATGGCGAGCAGGGTGAGCACGCCGAAGTAGGTCAGCCCTTCGAGCATGCTTGTGAGGTTGATGCCGAACAGCGCACGCGAGGTTTTCCCAAGGTCAATGAACGGTTGCACGAGTTCTCGTACGATTTCCTTGAGTCCGCCGGAAGAAGTCTCTTGGGTCATGGGTCGCTCCTCTGAGGACTACAAACGCTCTATTCTAGGAAGCGCCGGGGCGGAAGTCAAACTTGCATCTTGCGCTTATACCCGTTTCCGCTATTCTGGAATGAGATGAGGACCGACAGGGAGTCCGAGGTATGATCAAGATCATCCTATTTTTCGTTATCTTTTCCGTCGTCGCCTGTACCAATGAAAAGGCAACCCTCCAAAACGATTCTTCAGTGACGGAACAGGAG
>CAYNMQ010000004.1:24642-28499 GCA_964398245.1 uncultured Spirochaetales bacterium
CCCACCCACCGACGACGGCGCACCAGACGAAGATGCTCTGCTTTCTCCCGATCTCGTCGCGGACATTGCCGATGTCCCTCCGGAGGAAGATGAGGATTGTTGCATCGAAGAATGGGACGATCTTCCTGTCATCGAGGAAGCCGACGAAGAGACGGTTGACGAAGAGCATGACGGCGTCGAAGAGATGCCGGACCTCGATTCGGCGCCGTCCGATTGTCAAAAGAACACCGATTGCCCCTTCGGTTCCCGGTGCGATATGACGGTAACGCCGCACGAATGCCAACCCATGAGCACCTGCAAGAACGATCTCGACTGCGCGACCTACGAGAAGTGCGCCATTGTGGACAACTGGAAGCAGTGTCAGGTGAACCTCACGCCACACCAGTGCGACAGCGAGGGAAACTGCGGCTTCGGCGAGGTATGCGAAGAGGTCTATGGCATTTTCACGGTGTGCCGCTCGCTCAACGAATGTACGAAGAATGAGGAATGCCTCGACGATCAGGTCTGCGAATCGAACGGTCAGTACCTGACCTGTGTGACGATCTGTCAGGTTGATACCGATTGCGGATTCGGTTACCGGTGTCAACCGGCATCGCCGCACAATGTCTGCGTTTATGCCAACGAATGCGTGCGCGACTCCGACTGTCCTTCTTTTAACACCTGCGAAGCGTTCGGAAACTGGACGCGGTGCACCATCAACGCGACCGGCAAGTTCTGCTCAAACGACGATCAGTGCGATCCATCGGAATACTGCGATCTCCTCATCGGTCCCATCGGCGGCTGTAAATCGCGCGACCAGTGCCACATAGACGCCGACTGCGGCATCAACCTCGTCTGCCAGAACAACGGCGTCTACAACGAGTGCGTCCCGCAAACCCCGAAGGATTGCTTCATAGATGCTCAGTGTCCCAGCGGATGGTCATGCGCCGCCAACCACACCTGTGTTCCCCCTTACGCCGGCGTTTGTCCGGAGATAGAAGGTCTCTGGGTCGTACTTGTCTCCAGCCAGTTGCTTATCCCTCAGGGTACCTCCTACGAGTTCATTCCCGAGAGCGGCTGTACCGGAAAGGTGGTACCCAAAGATCAACCGATAGAATCGGGCACTTTCGCCCAGACAGCGCCGGGGAAATACGATATCACTATGGCGCTTTTCCTTGCTTGCACCGGCGAACTGACGATGGCGACCATCATGGAAGTGACCTGTCCGAGCGGTAACGCGACGCTCGTGAAGGGAAATTGATCCGCCCTTCTTTCTTTTTTCTTCGATTTCTTGCGTTGAACGAAACTCTCCGGCTATAGTTCATCGCTTTTGCTTTGCTGTGGGAGAAACGCATGAACGGCGACCACCGGAAATCCTCCGATCAGTTCAAGCACCGGCTCGATGTACTCGTCACTATCGGGGTATCGTGGTCGGCGGAGAATAATCTTCACCGTCTTCTCCGGATGATCATCCGTTATGCCCGCGATCTCACCAATGCCGACGGCGGCACCCTCTACCTTCTCCGGGACAACAAACTTCACTTTTCCATCATTCAGAACGCATCGCTCGGCATCGATAAAAGCGAAGAAGCAGGGACGCCGATAGACCTTGAGGCGGTCGACCTCGTCAAAAGCAATGTCTGCGCCTATGCCGCGATCCTCGGAAAAACGGTGAACATAGCCGATGTGTACGAATCAAAGGAATTCGACTTCTCAGGGCCGCGCAAATATGACAGCATTACCGGATATCGATCGCGATCGATGCTCGTCGTCCCCATGAAAAACCATATCGGCGCCGTCACCGGCGTTCTTCAACTGGTCAACGCCGTGGATGCCTCCTCCGGCACGGTCATCCCCTTCGGCACCGATGCTATCGAACTGGTCGAGGCGATGGCCTCGATGGCGGCGGTCGCGATAGAGAAGACGCGCCTTCTCGAAGAGACGCGCAACCTCTTCAATTCGATCATCGAGGTGCTCGGCATCGCGATGGATGCCAAGTCACACTACACCGGCAACCATATCCAGAAAGTCGCCGCACTCAACCTCGAGATCGCGCGTGCCATCCACGATGACGACAAGGTCTTCCCCGAGGTCCGCTTTACTGAGAACGATCTCGAAGAGATACGGCTCGCCGGCTGGCTTCACGACATCGGCAAAGTGACCACCCCCGAATGGGTCATGGACAAGGACACAAAACTCAAACGGGTCGTGGACGACATCACTATCATTGAAAAGCGGGTCAATGAAGCGGCCGCAGAACTGCGTCGCAAGGGCGAGGAACAGAAGGCCCGCGAACTTCTTGCCGACCTCGCTTTTGTCCGTGAAAAGAACCATCCGGTCGAAGAGATGCGGACAGAAGATCTCGCCCGTCTGCAGGACATCGCCCGACCGCGCCTCGCCATCGGCCCCCGCGAAGAACCGTTCCTTACCGATGAGGAGCTGCGACACCTTTCGATCCGGCACGGATCGCTCACCAAAGAAGAGATAGAGACGGTCAAAGAGCACGCCATTTGGACAAAGCGCATGCTCGACAAACTCTCCTTTCCTGACCACCTTAAGAACACGCCGATCTACGCCGTTCAACATCACGAACGGCTCAACGGCACCGGTTACCCGACCGGCGTAAAAGGCGACCGGATCCCGTTCCCCTCACGCATCCTCGCCATCGCCGACCTTTACGAGGCGCTCACGGCGCGCGACCGTCCCTACAAGGACCGAATGTCCTACGAAGAGACCATCGCGATATTGCGACGCCACGCCGCGAACGGCGATATAGACGGACGCATCCTCGAATTCTGCGTCGAGCGCGACATCTTCCGCCGTTTCGAGGAGAAACAGCGCCGCGCCGAATCGCTCAAAGCATGAACCTTTCGGTCATCGTTCCGGTCTTCAATGAAGCGGCGACCGTCGGTGCGGTCGTCCAGAAGCTCCGTGCGAACCGGCAGCCGAACGGCCCGATCGATGAGATCATCGTGGTTGACGACGCATCCACCGATGGGACAGCCGAGGTGCTCCGTCCGTTCGTAGAACGCAACGAAATAACGCTCGTCACCCATCCGGTCAACCGGGGCAAAGGAGCGGCGGTTCGCTCAGGGATCGCGGCGGCTCGGGGCTCTCATGTCCTTATCCAAGACGCTGATCTTGAATATGATCCGGATGACATTCCCCGCCTGTGGGAACGGGCACAAGCCGGCGCCGCCGTCGTCTTCGGCACCCGCACGACCGGGGGGGCGTTTCTTCACCGCGCGGCAAACTATCTTCTGTCTCTGTTGACCCGGATCGTCACCGGCCTCCCGGTCAGCGACATGGAGACCTGCTACAAACTCGTCCGCACCGATCATCTGGCTGATCACCCGGCTGTTCAAAATCCCGATCAACGACGACCCGCCCAAGGACTGGATCGTGCCGATCAATGCCCCGCTGCTGCGCGAGCCGATCAGCCCGGCATCGATGCGTTACGGACAGACCGGCGCCTTCGACCAGGAATACGATCCAGCCGCCGACGCTCTGGCCAAGGCGGGCGGTGATGCCCCGCGTGAAGCTCCCAACGACAGGCACGGGCAGGGTGACGCCGGCAGCGAGGCCCAGCTACGCTACGAGCATCGGGCGCGCATCGAAGCGGCAAAACGGCGCGGCGCAATCGGCAACAGCGAAGAAGACGAACGCGCCGCCATCGCCAGAATGCGCAAGGAAAACCCCAACGCCACCGACCACTCCACCATCCTGACCAATCCTGCCCATGCGGAAAAGGTTCTGGCCTACGACGTGGCCGTGGGCGGGCTTGACCACTACCGGATTACTGCTGAAGACATGCAACAGTTCCGGATGTTTGCGCACTGGATGTTTCTGGAAGATGCCAAGCTGGATCGCGATCAATT
>CAYNMQ010000005.1:0-4596 GCA_964398245.1 uncultured Spirochaetales bacterium
CGGTGATCCGTTTCGATGCCGCGATGACGCTCGCCAAACGGCACTACCAGCGCCTCTGGTTCCCCGAGCCGGGGACCGGCGGCGACATCCCCTCCCGCGCCGAACACGGCCTCACCGTCGCCGAGTTCGACCGCCGAATGCCGAACGAGTTCTGGCGCGAGGTCGTCGATCGGGTGCAGGCCGAGGCGCCCGACACGCTCCTGCTCGCCGAGGCGTTCTGGCTCATGGAGGGCTACTTCGTCCGGACCCTCGGGATGCACCGCGTCTATAACAGTGCCTTCATGAACTTCCTCAAGGACGAGCAGAACGACCAGCTGCGCCTCTCGATCCGCAATGTGCTCGAGTTCGACCCCGAGATACTCCAGCGCTTCGTCAACTTCCTGTCGAACCCCGACGAGAAGACCGCCGTCGAGCAGTTCGGCAAGGAGGACAAGTACTTCGGCGTCTGCATCCTCATGGCGACGATGCCGGGGCTCCCGATGTTCGCCCATGGACAGATAGAGGGCTTCACCGAGAAGTACGGCATGGAGTACCGGCGCGCCTATTGGAACGAAACGGTGGACCATCACCTCGTCGCGCGTCACGAACGGGAGGTCTTTCCGCTGCTCCGCAAGCGGCGACTCTTCGCCGGCGTCGAGCACTTCACCCTCTATGACTTCTTCCTTCCCGACGGCACGGTGGACGAGAATGTCTATGCCTACTCGAACGGCGCCGGGGCCGACCGGGTGCTCGTCTTCTTCAACAACAAGTTCCGCGAGACGGCCGGCTGGGTGCGTACCTCGGTCGGTTTCCTCGACAAAAAGAGCGGTGCGATCCGTCAAAAGACCCTTGTCGAAGGACTCGGCATCATGCCGGTCCCCGACCACTACCTCGTCATGCGCGATCACGCGAGCGGCCTCGAGTATATCCGGAGCACTGCCGAGATCGCCGAGAAAGGGCTTTTTGTGACGCTCGGCGCCTACAAGTACCATGTGTTCGTCGACCTGCGCGAGGTGGCACATACCGCGGAAGAGCCGTGGGGGACGCTCTGTGAACAGCTCGGTGGGGCAGGTGTTCCCGACATCCGTCGGACACTCGCCTTCGTCGCGCTCCGACCGCTCCACGGGGCATTCCGGCGCATCGCCAATCCCACAACATTCCGGGAGCTTATCGCGGCACGCACCGGCCGCCCGCGGGGAGTGAGGAATACTCAGGTGCGCGATCTCGTGCTCCGACTTACGGTTCATTACCGTTCGTTCCTCGAGGAACTGCGCCTCTGTCAGGGAGGCACACAGGATGCCGATATCCTCGCCGGTCTCTTTGCACACGATCTCGCGGCGTTCATCGCGCTCCCGACCGTTGATCTCTCGAAACTCCATCCGCCGGCGCAGAAGTGGCTTTCGACGCTCATCAGCGACGATGTGCACACCCTTCTCATGATGTTCGGCTGGACGCTCACGGCGCGCCTTTCCCAGATAGCGCTCGGACGCAACGACGGGCCGACCTCGAACGCCATACTCCGAAAGTGTCTGCTCGAAGAAATCTTCCAGGAACTCTTCCGGTCGCTTGGGCGGAGCGAGTGGCATGCCGAGGTGGAACAACGCTACATCCGCGCCTTCGTCTACTACCAGAACTGGTGGCGACAGTATCCCGAGAAGCAGTTATGCCATGACCTCATGCGCGAGGTCTTCAGCGATCCCAACATGGAAAGCGTTCTGCAGGTGAACGAATATCGCGGCATACGGTACTTCAACAAAGAAGCGGCAGAACTCTTCGTGCAGGGTCTCTTCATCGTCGCGGTGCTCGACCTTCTCCGGAGCAATCTTTCTCCGACGCGGAAGAAAAAGGAACTCATCTTGCGCACCGGGCTCGCACGCTCTCTTTTCGATGCGTTGTCGCTGTCGGAGTATCGGGTCGATCGGATGCTGGATCTGTTGAAAAAAGTTTCCGTTCCTGTCTCAAAAGGCGCGACGAAGGCAAAAAAAGCGCCATCTATCAAACGCTCTCCTCGAACAAAAGCGACCACCAAAGCCAAGAAGCGTAAGGCGTAAAAGAATTTTACATTTTTCACTGACCTGTAAAGATTGTCTTCGCGAAAGATTTGTGTTTTGTCTAATTATTTCAACGAATTAGCGCTGGCATCATCTTTGCTTCTCATTGCGCCTTTTTAGTATAAGGATAAAGAGAGGATGACTCTCATGGCCACAAAACGGCCGATACGGGTTGCGCTCTTCAGCGAGGTGCTCAAAGAGCATCTCGACGGCGTCACCAACACGCTCTACCAGATCATCGAACGCATTCCGCGCGACCGTTTCGAATACCTCTTCATCACGAGTTACCCGCCGAGCGAGACGGTGCACCTTCCGTTCCCGGTCATCACGGTGCCCAAGGTTGCGTTCCCGACCAACCCCGATTACCCCATCGCGCTCCCCTATTTCAATGGGAAACTGCGCGAGGCGCTCGACGATTTCCAGCCCGACATCATCCACCTCACGACACCGTTCACCCTCGGCAACTACGCCCTCTCCTACGGAGAAGAACAGGGGATCCCGGTGGTGGCGACCTATCACACCCATTTCATCAGTTACATCGAGTACTACTTTCGGTACTTCCCGCTCTTTTCGCGGCTCATAGACTTCGGCGGCCGCCGCTATATGCACTGGTTCTACAACCGGTGCGACCTCATCTATGTGCCGACCGAGAGCATCATGGACGAACTGCTCGACTGCGGTATCGAGCGCCGGCGCATGGTCATCTGGGGCCGCGGCATAGACACGGAGATGTTCCGCCCCGAACGGCGCGACGAGGTCTTCATGGACCGTCTCTGCGGCGCAGGGACCAAGCGGGTGCTCTTCGTGAGCCGGCTCGTCTGGGAGAAGGAGTTGCGCACCCTTGCCAAAGTGTACGACCTCTTCGCCGAGACCCATCCGCAGGTCCGCTTCGTGGTCACCGGCGACGGCCCGCGGCGGCGCGAACTCGAGCGGCTCATGCCGAACGCCGTCTTTACTGGCAAGATGATAAAACAGGACCTCGCCAAGGTGTACGCCTCGAGCGATGTCTTCGTCTTTCCCTCGATCACCGAGACCTTCGGAAATGTCGTCCTTGAGGCGATGGCCTCCGGTCTGCCGCCGGTCGTCGCGGCGCAGGGCGGCCCGAAGGGCATAGTGAAGGACGGCGTCACCGGGTTCCATGCCCTGCCGAAGGATCCGGCCGATTTCCACCGCAAGATCGCTCTGCTCATAGATGATCCGGCGCTTGCCGCGCGGATGGGAGCCGCGGCGGCCGACTACGCGCGCCGGCAACAGTGGGACACCCTCTGCGCCGAGATGTTCGCTTCATACGAGCGGATCGTTGAGCGGTTCGCCCCGCTCGCACTCACGCAGGAAACGGAGAAAGCGCATGGTATCGCTGTATAAGCCGGCGGTTCGCACCATCGTCGTGCGCTTCTTCAAAATAGCGATCCTCGTCGCCGCCTTTTTCTTGCTCTACCTCTTCATCGATTCCTCCGACCTTGACCGTATCGCGACGCAACTGGCGCAGATCGGATGGCGTTTCGCGATCATCCTTGTCCCGGTGTTTCTCGGACAACTGCTCGCGACGGCGGCATGGCGCCGCTGTTTTCTCGAGCGGCCATCGTTCAGCCTCTTCAAACTCTTCACCATCCGTCTCATGGGGGAAAGCCTCACCCAGATAAACCCGACAAACTTCCTCGCGGGCGAGACGATGAAGGCGATGCTCCTCAACCGCGACGGCATCGGTTACCGTCAGAGCATCGTGGCGCTCACGACGGCGCGCATCATCATGCTTCTCTCGAGCACCACGGTCATTCTCTTCGGGCTCTCGGCCGGCTTTGCCCGCTCCGGGACCTTCCTCGCCTATCTTGCGCCGCTCCTCGCGATCGCCCTCGCGGGGGTCGTGGCGCTCTTTCTGGTCCTTCTCCAGAAGGGGATGCCAGTATTCTCTTTGCCGTTCCTGTTCCTGCGACGCGCCGGTCGGGGGCGACGGTTCGTCGGGCTCGAGCGGAAACTGCGCAAGATAGACGACGACCTTGCCCTCTTCTATCGGGAGCGGCGCGCCGACTTCACCCGCGCCTACTTCCTGTCGCTCCTCCACTGGTTCGGCGGCGCGACCGAACTCTATCTCGTGCTTTCGTTCCTCGGCGTCGAGGTCGGGTTCCTCTCGTGCCTCGCGATGGAGGTCGGCGTCATCTGCTTCCGCGCGATGGGGGCCTTCGTGCCGGGACAGATCGGCGTCGAGGAGTACGCGAACCGTCTCATGCTCTCGCTCATCGGCGTGCCGGGCGCCGATCTCTGGATCAGCGTTTCGATCGTCCGCCGCGCACGGCAACTGTTCTGGATCGGCATGGGAACGCTGTTCTTCTCGCTCGTCATGCTCCGCCGCCGCGTAAAGAAGGCGCCGCTCTCCCCTGAAGAGTATGAAAGTCCTCTTCATTACGCATAAGTATCCCCCCTCGGTCGGGGGCATGCAGAAACAGAGTTTCGAACTCATCCGCGGCCTGTCTCGCCGCATGACGGTCCATACGCTCATCCACAGCGGCGACAGCGGGAAAGGTCTTTTTTTCCTGACGCTTAAGAAAAGGGTCCTGCAGATGCTCCG
>CAYNMQ010000005.1:4606-28444 GCA_964398245.1 uncultured Spirochaetales bacterium
CAGTGGCGATTCTTTCGGTCGCGCCGGAAGGAGGTGCGCCGCCTCGTCGCCGAGCACCCTGACCTGTCGCTCATCCACCTCAACGACGGTCTCATGGGGGTCTTCGCGCTCCCGATCCGGACGGCGGTCTCGGTGCCGGTCGTGGTGACGCTCCACGGGCTCGATGTGGTGATGCCGGCGCCATGGTATCAGCGGAATATCCTTCCGCGTCTCGCGCAGTACGATCACTTCGTCGCGGTGAGTTCCGCGACCGCCCGCGCCTGTGTCGAGCGCGGCTTCGATCCGGCGAAGGTGAGCGTGGTACTCAACGGGATAGATACGGCGTTCGGCGATGTGCCGGCCGATCCTGCCTACCGCACGACACTCGGCGAGCGGTTAGGCGTCGATCTTGCGAACAAAAAGATCGTCGTCATGCTCGGCCGTCCGGTGACGCGCAAGGGTTTTTCGTGGTTCGCGCGCGAGGTGATGCCGCTCCTGCCGCCCGAGGTGGTGTGTCTCCACATCGGGCCGCTTTCGCGCGGCATGGGACTCAAGCGCTTCTTTCTGAGACTACTGCCTTTCGGGTGGGGCACCCATATCGCGCTCATCTGGGGAATGCCGTTCGATGAGCCCGATCTGCGGCGTGCGGCGCGGGAACCGCATCTTGCGGGCCGCGTTCACCTTCTGGGGAAACTGCCGATCGCCGATGTCGTCCAGACGCTCAAGTGTGCCGACCTTTTCGTGATGCCGAATCTGTCGGTGGAAGGCGACATGGAGGGGTTCGGGCTGGTGGCGCTCGAGGCATCGCTCTGCGGCGTGCCGGTGGTCGCGTCGGCGGTGGATGGTATCACCGATGCGATACAGGACGGCAAGAATGGGATACTTTTGCCGCCCGGCGATGCGTCGGCATGGGCGCGGCGCATTTCTGAACTACTCGCCGATCCGGTAGCGCTCAAGACGCTGGGAGAACAGGGAAAAGCGTTCTCGCGCGAACACTATTCGTGGAAGCGGATGGTGGACGGTTACGAGGCAGTCTTCCGTAGGGTGGCCACGATAAAATAGGGTCTCCGTATCTTCCGTGCGCGCCGCTTCGTTTTCCCGATACTTGCACTTTACTGGTTGAACACTGAGCGGTTGTAGTATTGGATCGCTTCGGCGATGTGAGGGGTGTCTATCTTTTCCGATCTGGCGAGGTCGGCGATGGTGCGGCTCACCTTGAGGAGTTTCGCGTAGCCGCGGGTCGAGATGCCCATCTTCTCGATGGCCGCTTTGAGGAGCCCTTCGGCGGCGGGGGTGAGGATGCAGAACTTCTCGATGTCGGCGGGTGCCATGCGGGCGTTCACGAAGTAGGGTTTTCCCCGGAAGCGTTCGCGCTGGATGGCGCGCCCATCTTCGACGCGGGCGCGGATGGCCGCTGACGATTCGCCGCCTCCTTTGCGGCGCAGGTCATCGTAGGGGACCGAGTTGACGACGACGGCGATGTCGATGCGGTCAAGGAGCGGGCCCGATATCTTGTGCTGGTATTTCTGGACCGCGATCGGGGTGCAGGTGCAGGGATGTTTGCGGTCGAAGAGGTAGCCACAGGGGCAGGGATTCATCGAGGCGACGAGCATGAACGATGAGGGGAACTTTACCGTCTGGACAGCACGGGAGATCGTTATCTCGCCGTCTTCGAGCGGCTGACGCAGGACCTCGAGTGCGTTCTTCTTGAACTCGGGGAACTCGTCGAGGAAGAGAACGCCGTTGTGGGCGAGCGATATCTCACCGGGACGCGGGGGAACGCCACCGCCGGCGAGCGCGACATCGGAGAGGGTGTGATGCGGACTGCGGAACGGCCGTTCGACGATGAGCCCTTCGCCGCTGAGGAGTCCCGCGACGCTGAATATCTTGGTCGTTTCGATGCGTTCCTCCTCTTCGAGGAGCGGCAGGACCGACGGGATGCGCCGTGCGAGCATCGTCTTGCCTGAGCCGGGCGATCCGATCATGAGAAGGTTGTGTCCGCCCGCCGCGGCGACCTCGATGGCGCGCTTTGCCTGCTCGTGTCCTTTCACATCGGAGAAGTCGGGATGGCGGCGCGGCGGTTCGCTCGGGGTGTCGGGGACGAAACGGCGCGGCGCGGCGCCGTGGAGGAGGTCGAGTATCTCGTTGAGGTGCGCGACCGGCACCACCTCGACCGCGCTGATGGCGGCCGCCTCGCGGGCGTTCTTTTCAGGGACGATGAGCCCCTTGAGACCGTGATCGCGCGCCGCGATGGCGAGCGGCAGGACGCCGGGGACCGGCTTCACCTCGCCGTTGAGACCGAGTTCGCCGATGATGAGGTAGTCCTTCACCGGGTCTATCGCGAGTTCATTGACATGCGCCATGAGCGCGACCGCGATGGGGAGGTCGAAGCCAGCACCTTCTTTAGGGATGCTCGCCGGCGAGAGGTTTATGGTAAGACGGCTCTGGGGAAAGGTATGGCCGCTATTGATGACCGCGGTGCGGACCCGTTCGCGCGACTCCTTGATTGCGGTGTCGGGAAGACCGACGATCGTGAAGGCAGGCATCCCGCGCGCTATGTCCACCTCGACCTCGATGATGAAGCCCGAAATGCCCGAAACCGCGCCGCTCTTGAGGATCGAAAGCATCTGCTTCTGCTCCGTTGCGATAGTTGAACGGCGCGACTATAAGCAGAAAAGAAAGGTTTTGCAATAAGAGAAAAGCTAAAACTTTCCGCTGACGGTCAACCCCACCTCGCCGGCGCCGCCGGGGACGATGGTGACCGGCAGGTCGCGTTTCTTGGCGAGGAAGGGGACGAGCCAGCCGGTGAGCGACCCGGCGATTGCTCCGGCGATGACATCGGTAGGATAGTGCTTGCCAGCATAGACCCGCAGGAAGCCGACGGTAGCCGCAGTGGCGAGTCCGCCGCTCCAGACGACCCAGCGCCACGGCGATTCGGGGTAGAGTTCCTGAAAGACCATCCCGCAGAAGACCGCCGCGTTGAAAGCCTGCGCGGTGTGTCCTGAGTAGAATGAGAGTTCGGCGCCGCGCGTCGTACGCGCGCTCATCGGCGCGCGGTGACCGTAGTTGAACGGACGCTTTCGCTCGACGAGTTCCTTGACCACATTCTTGAGACCATCGTTGAGCAACGCTGACTCGAGGTAGAGGAGCGCAAAGAACATGGGGCGCGACTGCACCCGTTCGTCGAAGTAGAAGAGCACCGGCAGTCCGAGGAGCGTATAGTCGAGCACTCCGGAAGCGGTGTCGGCATCCGGTGACCACTGGTAGGTGGCGATGCGGTCGAGCGGGTTCACCTCGCGTCGGTCGCCGATAGCGCCCGCTGGATCCTCGGCCCGCGAATGGAGGACGAGCGCCGCCCCTTCGAGCGCGATCCCGGCCCCGAGTAACGCGCCGTCACGGACATCGCTCGGCTCGAAAGGAAACTCGTCAGCGCTCCCGACGAGCGGAACGCAGAGCAAGAGAAGAAGGATAAGCCACTTTTTCATAAGCCCATGATAGGCGAAACGCAGAAAAAGAACAGATTTTGAGAGACCTCACCCTACCGCCCTTCGCAGGCACTGCCGGGGGCCGGCGGTTCCGGTGACGGAGGCAGGGGGCCGACGCCGTCGCACTGTTCGCCGCGCAAGGTCGCTATCGCCTGATAGATCGCCTCTTCGGTCTGCGCGCCGATGAGCCGTGCGACCTCGTTGCGCTCGGTGTCAAAGAGGATGAAGGTAGGTACCCCAAGGATGCGGTAGGTGGTGATGTACTGCCGGTTCTCGGGACGCGAGATGTCCACCTTGCGGAGCGTCACCTTGTTGCCATCGCACCGCTCGAAGATGCGCTGGACCACCGGTTCCATCCGTTGGCAGACCGGGCAGTCGGGTCGGTAGAACTCGACGAGCGCCGGCAGACCGTCAGGAAGCGGAAAGTGATCGCGCGACGCCTGTTGCGCCGGAGAAGAAGAGACCTGTTCCACTGGTGGCGCCGCAGGAGGAGTGACCGCCGAAACGAGGAGATAGCCGGCGCCGGCAAGGAGCAGGATTCCGATAGCCTTCTCGAAGAGCGGCAACCCTTGCTGGGCGCGCCGCAGGAGCGGGATCAGCCGTTCGGCGAACAGTGCCACCACGAGGAACGGCAGAACGAACCCGAGCCCATAGACCGCAAGGAGCCCCATGCCGGCGAGCGCCGAGGTCCCCTGTGTCGCGGCGACGGTAAGGGCAGTGCCGAGGAGTGGTCCCACGCAGGGAGACCAGCCGGCACCAAAGACGAAACCCATCGCAAAGGCGTTGATAATGCCGATCCGCGAGGAAAAGCGCTCCTCGTCGAGCCGCACGACCCGGTCAAGGAGCGGTATCTGGATGAGACCGACGAACTTGAGGCCGAAGAGGAGCACGAGCACGCCGCCGAAGAGGAGCAGGTAGGCTTCGTTGCTCTTCAACATCCCGCCGAGCGCCGCCGCCGCCGCGCCAAGGAGCGAAAAGACGAGGACGAGGCCGACCGAGAAGGCAAGCGCGCGCCCAAACACCCGCACCACGCCGCCACGGGAGGCCGACGCGGTTCCGGCGATCGCGGCAAGATAGATGGGAATGAGCGGTAGAACGCAGGGAGTAAAGAAAGTAGCAAACCCCGCACCAAAGAGGGCTATGAGCGAAACATCCATGCAGTTCACCTTCCTTTCCCCGGTGACACCGTACAAATAGTTGCCACTGTCAAAAGGTCAAGGATGATTTTTCGTATCCGCGCTCGGCTCAGGCACCCACACTGCCTACGCGTTGGCGGTGAACATCCCGGGCTCCGGCTGGGGCGCGCTCTGTGGCGGCCACTTCAAACACTTGGGCACCAAACAGTTCACCCTGCCCTAGCGAGGAATTTTTCTTTTCTTACGGCGTTATCTCGTGATACCAGATGGTGTTGTCGGGGCCGATCGCCTGCTCGAAGGTCGCTTTGCCGTAGTGGACCGCCTTCCCCGAGTAGCCGTAATCGCAGTACTTGCTGTAGCCGCCCTGATAGACCTCGCTCCACTGGCCGGCGGGATCGTTGACGAAGTAGCCGGTCGCATCGTAGCCGACGGTGACGACGACATGGCCGTACTGGGTGAAGTAGCCGTGGACGATGACCGGTTTTCCCGCGTCGAGGAGCGCTCTGAGCCCCGCAAACGAGCCATTCGTGTGCGGTGTGAGCGATACGCCGAGCGCCGCCTTGGTCGCGTAATAGTTGAAGACCTCGGCAAGACCGCTCGGCGACTGCGCGTAGTCCTTGCCCCACTCGGCGGTGATGGTGTCGGGCATGCCGTCCCAGCCGTAGTGTTTCAGCACCATCGCGACGCTCGTGTTCTGGCAGGTGGAACCGGGTTCCAGCGTGTTCTCGTACTGGCAGAAGTAGGGAACATCGAGCGGATTGTCGGGAGTCGCTGCCGTTATCGTGATGGTGACCGAACCGCTCGCACTGCAGCCGCTCCCCGTTGCCGTCGCCGTGATGACGCGCGCAGGCCCCGGGGTATTGAAGGCATAGTCATGGGCAAAAGCACCGGTGGTCGTTTGGACCGAGCCGAGTGGCCACTGACCATCGGCGATGAACGAGACGGTGGCGGGGAAACAGGTCGTCGTGCCGGCGAAGTGGACCGGTTCCCCCGCCGGATGGGAGGAGTTGTTCGCCGGCTCGGTTATCGTGAGCGTGTGGGTGACGGTGTCGTCGTCGGGCTGTGTGGCATCGTCGTCGGCAGGTAGGATGTCGGCATCGGAAAACATGTTCTCTTCCGACACGACCGTGTCGTCCTCGCTTACGGCGAGATCATTTTCCTCTTCCTCCGCGTCATCAACAAGATCGTCAGCGGCGACGACGGTGTCGTGATCAGGCAAAAGGGTATCGGAAACCTCGTCGGGAAGTGACGTTTCATCGGCATCGGTGCCTCCGTTCTTCGACGATGAGCAGGCGGCGAAGGCAACAAGCACGGCAACCAGAACAAAAAAGCGCTCCATGAGAAAACTCCTTTTTTCGTGCACCCCTTGTCCTAACCGGAGTCGCATGAAAAAACAAGAAGACCTCACAGATGTTTCCGGAACCGCACCACCGCGGCAGCGAAGGTGACAGTGCCGAGGAGAACGAGCGCGGTAAGTTCGTCGGCGAGGAGGGCAAGCCCCGATCCTTTGAGGAAGAGGGCGCGCACGATCTCGAGGTAGTAGGTGAGTGCGATCCCCTTCGAGACGACTTGGAACACCGGCGGCATTGATTCTATCGGAAAGACGAAGCCCGACAGGTAGATGAAGGGCATGAGGATGCCGAACATGACGGTCATCATCGCCTGTTGCTGGGTCTGAGAGACCGTTGAGACGAGCAGTCCCAACCCGAGGGTGTTGAACAGGAACAGAAGCGAGCCGACAAAGAGCAGTCCCGCCGAGCCGCGGAACGGTATGCCGAACACGAAGACCGCGGCGAGGGTGACGAGGAGCACCTCGATGAGGCCGATGACGAGAAACGGCAAAAGTTTCCCGAGAAGAAGCGGCAGTTTCTTGAGCGGGGTGACCACGAGCATCTCGATGGTGCCCGCCTCCTTTTCCCGCACGATCGCCATCGCGGTGAGCATGATGGTGATGATCATGAGGATGAGCCCGAGGATCGCCGGCACCATGAACCAGCGGGTCTTCAGTTCGGGGTTGTACCAGACGCGCTCGCGGAGATCTATCCCGCCGGGCACCGGAAGCCCGCGCACCGTTGTCTGCGAAACAAGGATGTCCGACGAGTAGCGGGTAGTTATCTGCACGGCCATCGCGATGCCGTTCATCGCGTAGGTGGTGTCGGAGCCGTTCACGAGTACCTGCACCGTCGCCCCCTCACCGCGCTGGAGGCTCCTGCCGAACCCCGGCGGGATCACGAGCGCCGTCTGCACTTCGCCGCGTTCCATGAGGCGGTCTATCGCGCGGCGGTCGGTCGTGTCAACGGCGCGCACGAAGTGGTCGCCGGCAAAAAAGTGGCTCAGAAAATCGCGGCTCTCATCGCTCTGATCGTGATCGCAGACCGCCGTCGGGATGCGCTCGACATCGAAGTTCACCGCGAACCCGAGGATGATGAGCTGAACGACCGGTGCGACGAAGAGGATGGGGAACATCCGCTTGTCGCGGCGCAGTTGCAAAAGTTCCTTGCGGATCATGCGGGCGAGCATCTGGCGCATCAGACGAGCCTCGTTCTCTTGAGCCGTACCGTCGCGACGGCGAGCAGGAAAAACGAAAAGAAGAAGAGGGCGAGCAGATCGGGAAGCCCCGTCTCGAACCCGGCACCACGAAGCATGACGGCACGCAGAAGGCTCACGAAGTAGCGTGCCGGCACGATGACGGGGATCGCCCGGATGACGGCCGGCATCCCCGCGATCGGAAAGATGAAGCCCGACAGAAGGAGCGAGGGCAAAATGCTCGAGAGCGCCGCGGCGAAGAAGGCGACCTGCTGGGAGGTGGTCACCGTCGAGATGAGCACCCCTTGGGCGAGCGCCGCAAGGATGAAGAGGAGCGCCGCGAGGATGAAGAGAAGGAGCGAGCCGCGGATCTCGAGACCGAACGCGCCATGTCCGACGACGATGAGGAGCGTCGTGCTCGCCGCCGCCACGAAGAGGTAGGGCACCGTTTTGCCGATGATGACCTCGGGCGCCGACAGCGGCGAGACGAGCAGTTGTTCCATCGTACCGCGTTCTCGCTCGCGTACCACCGACAATGCCGTCGAGATGGTGCCGGTTATCATGAGGATAAAGACGATGAGACCGGTGACGAGAAAGAGGCTCGACTTGAGTTCGGGGTTGTACCAGACCCGCGGCTCGGGTGCGACCGGCGCGATGACCGCCTGTCCCGTCCGGAGCGCCGTCTCGGCGATGATGCGCTGGCCGAACGAGGCGGCAAAGGCGCGCAGATAGCCCTGCACGATCGTCGCCTTGCGGCCGTCGGAACCGTCAATGAGCGCCTGCACGCTCGCCGCTTCACCGCGTTCGATCGCCCGCGCGAAGCCGGCAGGTATCACGATCGCCACCGTCACCCGCCCCTCTGCGATCGCCCGGTCGAGCGCGGCGCGGGTCGTCGCGACCTCGCGCAGGTCGAAGTATTCGCCGACGGTCAGCCGCCGGGTGAACTCGCGCGAACGGTCGCTGTGGTCGAGGTCGAGCACGCCGGTGGCGATGTGGGTGACATCGAACGAAAGGACATAGCCGAAGAGAAACAGGAGGATCGCCGGCACGAAGACAAGGACCGCGAGCGTCCGCGGATCGCGCCGTATCTGTCTGAATTCTTTGGCGATGACCGCACCGAAGCTCATGAACGCCGCTCCGCGTACCAGAGGAAGAGATCTTCGAGCGTCGGTGCCTGCTCTTCGATGGCGACGATGCCCCGTACCCCCGAGAAGAGCGTCTTCGGATCGAGGTTCCGCGGCACAACGAGGTGAATGGCATCCCCGAAGAGCGCCGCCGACCGGACCCCCGGAAGGAGACGCACCTGTGGAAGGAGCGCCGCCGCATCATCGGCGAACACCTCGAACAGCGCCCAGTCCGAAAGCGTCTCCTTGAGCCGCGTCGGGCTGTCGCACGCGACGATCTCGCCGTCGGCGATGATGGCAATCCGGTGGCAGAACTCCGCTTCGTCGAGGAAATGGGTCGTGACGAAGAGCGTGGTCCCCTGTGCCGCGAGGTCGTTCAGGAGAGCCCAAAAGGCACGCCGCTGGATCGGATCGACACCTGCGGTCGGCTCGTCGAGGAAGATGACCGGCGGCTCGTGGATACGCGCAACGGCAAGGGCAAGGCGCTGTTCAAACCCGCGCGGAAGCGCGCCGGCAAGGTCATGCCGCCGCTCGGTAAGACCGAGGAGGGTAAGAAGTTCCTCCCGCCGCGCGCGGAGCCGCGACTGGCTCATTCCATAAATGCCGCCAAAAAACGAGAGGTTTTCGTCAACGGTAAGGTCGCGATAGAGCGAGAATTTCTGACTCAGGTAGCCGATGCACCGCTTCACCTCCTCCGGATCATTGGTCACCTCGACGCCGGCGACGAACGCCGTGCCGCCGCTCGGCGGCAAGAGGCCGCAGAGCATCTTGATCGTCGTTGACTTGCCGGCACCGTTCGCGCCGAGGAAGCCGAATATCTCGCCGGGAGCGACCGAGAACGAAACGCCTTTTACCGCGCGGAACGACCCGAACCGCTTCTCCAAGCGTGAAACCTCGATCGCAGGCCGGTTTCCCGTCATATTTGCTCCTTCACCGATTGGGTAAGAAGCGCCACATAGAAGTCCTCGAGGAGGGGACGCACCCTTCGGAACGCACGCAGCGGTAGGACCGATTCGAGGTGCCCGCGCACCATCGCCACATCGGCATCGCCGACAAGGGCCGCACGCACGCGGTCTCCCACGATGCGGGCCGAGCGCACGCCGGGAAGGGTCTGGAGACGATCGCGCACCGCGGGGAGCGCATCGGCGAAGACCTCGATGAACTGCTCAGCAAGCGCTCGCTTCGCCTCACGCGGTGACACCACCGAAAGGATCCTCCCTTCGGAGAGAAAAGCGATACGCGAACAGCGCTCCGCCTCATCGAGGTACGGCGTCGAGATGACGATCGTCGTCCCCTGCCGCGCCACCTCGGCGAGGATATCCCAGAACTCACGGCGCGCCACCGGGTCGACGCCGTTGGTCGGCTCATCGAGGAAGATGATCTCTGGGGTGTGGAGAAGGCTCACCGCGAGCGCGAGTTTCTGCTGCATGCCGCCCGACAACGCACCGGCGAGCCGGTCGCCGAACGGGGCAAGACCGAGCATCTTCAGCAGTCTTTCTCCCCGTTCCCGCAGGTCTCGGACACCGTGTATTGACCCGAAAAAAGAAAGGTTTTCCCACACCGTAAGATCGGTATAGAGCGAAAAGCGCTGGGAGAGGTAGCCGATCTTTTGGATGAGGCGCTTTTTGTCGCGCACCGTGTCGAAACCGAGCACGCGACAGGTTCCGGCGTTCGGCGCGAGGAGACCACAGAAGATACGGATGAGCGTCGTCTTGCCGGCGCCATCGGGCCCGATGAGGCCGAAGATCTCGCCGCGTTCGACCGTGAGACTCACCCCGCGGAGCGCCGGACGGGTTCCGAAGGAAAAGTGGAGGTTTTCGGCGGCAAGGACAGTCATGAGAAGCTCTCTTTTTCTCAACTCATCCCGCCGTAATCGGCCCCCCGCTCTTGCCAAGAGAGGGGCCGGGGGTGAGCTTCCCGATCACCACTTCGACCGGCATCCCCGGTTTGAGGATCCCTTCACCATTCTCGGCGGTGAGTTCTATGCGGAACACCGTCTTTACCCGCTCGTCGTGGGTCTGGATCGTCTTGGGGGTGAACTCGGCGGTATCGGCGATGCGCGCGATGGTCGCGGTGAGCGGCGTGTTGGGGAACGAATCGGTACGCACCGTCACGGTCATCCCGAGTTTCACGAATCCGATCTCCCGCTCGGGAACGAACGCCGTTATCTTGACCCGCGAAAGGTCGCTTATGATCACGATCGGCGTGCCGGCGCCGACCACCTCGCCCGGCTCGGCAAGCCGGTGGAGCACCGTCCCGTCGCTCGGCGCAACGATAGTGCAGTCGGCAATCTTCTTGCGGAACACCTCGACCGCCGCGCGCGCCTGCTCATACGCCGCCGCCGCGGCATCAATTTCCTCTTTCTGTGCGCCGTTGAGCGCCTTTTCGTACTGTTTCTTCGCCTGTTCGAGTTGGCTTTTGGCCCGGTCGCGCTGGGTCTTCATGTCGTCGAGGTCCTTCTCGGTCGCCGAGCCGTTCTCGACGAGCCGTGCGATGCGCTGGTATTCGCGCTCGAACTTCTCGAGGGCGATCTCGGCCTGCGTGACCATCTCTTTCGCCGCAGCAAGGTCTTCGCTCCGCACCCCTTTCTTCACGAGCGCGAGTTTCGCCGCCGCCGCCTTCACCCCAGCCTCGGCCTGCCTCAGTTGCAGTTCGTAGTCAGCAGGATCTATCTGCGCGATGACCGCTCCTTTGCGCACCACCGTCCCTTCGACAGCGTTCACCGCGGTAAGCCGTCCCGCCACGAGCGACGCTATTCGCACCGGGTCGCTTTCGACCGAGCCGGTGAGCACGATCTCGGAAAGGCTCTCTTTTCCGGTGCAGGCAACGAGCATCATCACCATGAGCAGGAGAACAAGGTTCCTCATGACCGCACCTCCCGGCGTCCCGCATCGGTAAGAATGCCGTGGAAAAAGATACCGAAGAGCTGCGGGCCGAGGTCGGAGGGGCGAATGTTGAGTTCAAGCATCATTGCCGGATTCGCGATGCGGCTCACCGTCTGCATGAAGATGCGGAGAAAGAGGTCGGTGTTGAGATCGCTTCGCACCTCGCCCCGCTCCTTGCCGCGCTCGATCACCTCGCCGAGGTGCGAGAGGACCGCAAGGCGCCGCTCCTCGATCTCGCGCCAGAGATCGGGCATCATGCGCATGTCGCTCATCATCGGCTCCGAGATCTCCTGCCCGAGCGTCTGGAACACCTCAACGGCGCCCGCGAACAGTTCGGCAACGCCGGAGGCCTTCTCCATAAGTTCGCTCATTCGCGCTATCTTCGGAGCCATGATCGAGAAAACGACCCCCTTCACGAGGTCATCCTTCGACGGAAAGAGCGCATAGAGCGTCTTCTTGCTCATCCGCAGATTCGCGGCGATCTCATCCATCGTCACGCGCCGGAACCCGTGCTGAAAGAAGAGCCGCTTCGCCTCGGCAATCACCAACTCACGAACATCATCGGACATTTTCTCCTCCAGAAACGACGGAAACTAAAAAAACAAAACTCGTTTCTATTGTAAATCAGATGGATGAAGAGTCAAGAAAAAACGAGCTAAATATAGTAAAGATCGGAGTGACCCGTATTCGCCAGATCCTTGAGCGTCTTTTTCTCAAGCACGCCGCGCAGCGCCACACCGAGTTCGCGCCAGAGTCCGGTAGTGACGCAGTCTTCGCGGTAAGGGCATTGTTCGGGGTGGTCGGCGCAGGCGATGAGTTCAAGTTCGCCGTCGAGGGCGGTGTAGACATCGAGCGCAGTGATCTCGCCGGCAGGGCGGGCGAGCCGGTAGCCGCCGCGGGCGCCCCGTTCGCTCCTCACGAGGCCCGCGGTCCGGAGGTGGGTGAAGAGATGTTCGAGGTACTTTTCGGGAAGGTTCTGTTTCTCGGCGATGGTGCGCAAAAGGACCGGTTCGCCGTTCGACTGCCGCGCAAGTTCAACCATCGCGCGCATCCCGTAGCGGACCTTCGTCGAGAGTTTCATCACGCCTCCTCGAAAAGCGCGGTGGAGAGGTAGCGTTCGCCGGTGTCGGGGATAATGACCACGAGCATCTTACCTTTGTTCTCGGGGCGTGAAGCGACCTTGCGTGCCGCCGCGAGTGCCGCGCCCGCGGAGATGCCGCAGAAGATCCCTTCCTCTTTCGCCGCAGTGCGCGCTTCGGTAAAGGCTTCTTCGGTTGTGACGGGGATGAGCTCGTCAATGATGCTTCGGTCGAGCACCTTTGGCACGAAGCCGGCGCCGATCCCCTGTATCTTGTGCGGTCCCGGTTTCCCGCCTGAGAGGACCGGGCTGTCGGCCGGCTCGACGGCAACGATCTTCACCGACGGTTTGCGCTCTTTGAGAACGCTGCCGACACCGGTGATCGTGCCGCCGGTGCCCACGCCGGCAACGAAGATGTCCACCGCGCCGGCGGTGTCGCGCCAGATCTCCTCGGCGGTCGTGCGCCGGTGGAACGCCGGGTTCGCCGGATTCTCGAACTGCTGGAGCATGATCGCGCCGGGGCGCTCTTTGACCAGTTGTTCCGCCCGTTCGACCGCGCCGCGCATTCCCTTGTCGCCGGGGGTGAGCACCAGTTCGGCCCCCAGCACCTTGAGCAGTTTGCGCCGCTCGAGCGACATCGTGTCGGGCATCGTGAGCACCAGTTTGTAGCCCTTTACCGCCGCGACGAAGGCGAGCCCGATGCCGGTGTTGCCGCTCGTCGGTTCGACGAGGGTATCGCCCGGTCTGATGCGTCCTTCCCGTTCCGCCGCCTCGATCATGCCGAGCGCGATGCGGTCCTTCACCGAGTGGAGTGGATTGAAGGCCTCCAGTTTCGCGACGACCGTTGCTTTCGTCTCGGCGCTCATCTTCCGTAACTTGACAAGCGGCGTTGCGCCGATAAGGTCAAGGATGGAATCGTGAATGCGGGGTGTTCCCGTGCCTTTGTGCTCTGTCATCTCAGCCTCCTCCGACTATGGTGAGAATGTCTATGCGGTCTCCCTCGGCGAGCGTGGTGCTCTCCCACTCGTTCCGTTTGACGATGGCGCCGTTGCGCGACACGGCGAGGAACTGCTCGCGGTCGATCGTAAGCCCGGAAAGAAGTTCCGCCACATTCGTCGCCGTCGTCTGGTGTTCAGTGCCGTTGAGGATGATGCGCATGGAAGATCTCCTCAAAAACTTGACTATTCATACAAAGATAGTATGAAATGAAAAAAGAAGTCAACATTTTCGAGAGGATGTTCCCATGTTTTCGCGCAATGTCCCCGGAATGACCGCGGTTTTGAGTCGCGCGACCGTTGGGGTCGCCGGTTGCGGCGGGCTCGGCTCGAACGCGGCGATGCTTCTGGTCCGCGCCGGTGTGGGGCACCTCGTGCTCGTCGATTTCGATCGGGTTGAACTATCCAACCTCAACCGCCAGTTCTTCTTTCAGAGCGACCTCGGTAAACCGAAGGTGATTGCTCTCGCGGAACATTTGAGAGAAATTAATCCGGCGGTGAACCTCACGGTGCATGAGATGAAACTCTCACGAGAGACGGTAGCGGGAACCTTCGCTTCGTGTGACCTTCTCATCGAGGCGTTCGACCGTGCCGAGGCGAAGGAGTGGCTCATCGAGGCGTGGTGCGCCGCTTACCCCGATCGGCCGATCGTCTGTGCGAGCGGCCTTGCCGGTTATGGCAAGAGCGGGGCGATGCAGGTGCGGCGTGCGGGGAACATCGTCATGGTCGGCGATGGCGCGTCCGACATGATCGAAGGGCTCTGTGCGGCACGGGTGATGATCGCCGCGGCGCTCGAGGCGAACGAAGCGATAGCGCTCCTCATGGCGAAAGGAGGTGCTCGATGATAGTCGTCAACAACCGCGACAAGCTCGACTGGAAAGAGGGCATGACGGTGCGCGATGTGCTCACCGCGATGAACTACACCTACAAACTCATCACGGTGACGGTGAACGGCACGCTCGTGCCGAAGGAGCAGTACGACACCTTCACGATCCCCGATGGAGCGCAGGTGACGGTGTTCCACCTCTCGCACGGTGGCTAGGATGCTTGCCACGATAGCCGAAAAGGCATGTCGGAAAGAACCGCCCAGCCGTTCCGAGGCCCGCGCGATCCTCTCGTTACCGAAGAGCGCGCTTCCCGATCTCGTGCAGGCCGCCTCGCGGGTACGGCGCCACTTCAAGGGCGATACGGCAGTGCTCTGCTCCATCGTGAACGCAAAGAGCGGTCGCTGTCCCGAGGACTGCATCTTCTGTGCCCAGTCGGCGCACCATGCGACGACGATCGCCGAGTGGCCGCTCAAAGAACCGGAGGAACTCGTGGCGGTTGCCCGAAAGGAGGCCTCGGTCGCCGCGCTCTTCGGCATCGTCACTTCGGGGCGGGCGCTCGACGCGGAAGAGGTGGGCAGGATCGAGGAGACGCTCCGGCGCTTTGCGAGCGAAAAGGTGACGCTGAAGCCGTGCGCCTCACTCGGGATTTTGGACAAGAACGATCTCCGGCGGCTCAAGGAGGCGGGATTGCGGCGCTACCACCACAACCTCGAGGTGTCGCGCAACTTTTTCCCGCGTCTCTGCACGACCCACACCTACGACGAGCGGGTCGCGACGGTGTGCGCCGCGAAGGAGGCGGGACTCGAGACCTGTGTCGGCGGCATCTTCGGTGTCGGCGAATCGCTCGAGGATCGGGTAGATCTTCTCTTCGAGATACGGGAACTCTCTCCCGACTCGGTGCCGCTCAATTTCCTCGTGCCGATCACCGGCACGCCGGTCGGGCACCTGCCGCCGTTCGACCTCTGGGAGGCGATGAAACTCATCGCGCTCGCCCGCTTCGTGCTTCCCGACAAGGACATCAAGGTGGGCGGCGGACGGCTCGAAGTCTTCAGCGGCGATCAGGCGCTCGTTTTTCTTGCCGGCGCCAACTCGGTGATCACGGGCGATCTGCTGACGGTGAAAGGACGCCGCCCCGACGACGACCTCAAACTGCTTGCGAACCTCGGTCTCAGGCCGGTTTCAGAATAGGAGGAAAGCCATGTTCTCACGGATCGTCGCGTTTCTCGGCCTCAAGCGGAGCATGGTTGGCCTGCTTACCATGGCCATACTCGTGGGGCTCGGCGAAAAGATGGGAGAGCGGTTCCTGCCGCTCTACCTCATCGCACTCGGCGCCTCGCCGCTCATCCCCGGATTCCTCAACGGCATAGACAACCTCCTTTCGGCGCTCTACTCCTACCCCGGCGGCTGGCTCACCGACCGACTCGGCTACAAGCGGGCGCTCGCGCTCTTCAACCTCATCGCGATGGTCGGATTCCTCATCGTCATCGCGTTTCCCTACTGGGTCGCCGTTATCATCGGGTCACTCTTTTTCATTTCGTGGACCGCCCTGTCGCTTCCCGCGACGATGGAGGTCGTCTCGACGGTGCTTCCCAAGAACAAGCGGACGATGGGAGTGTCGCTCCACTCGCTCGTCCGGCGCGTCCCCATGGCGCTTGGGCCGGTGCTCGGCGGGGTGCTCATCGCCCTCTACGGCGTGCCGACCGGCGTCCGCCGTTCGTTCCCCGTTGCGTTCCTCCTCGCGGCGCTCGCGCTCATCGTGCAACAGACGATGATAGAGGAGCAGAAGAAAGAAAAAGAGCCCTCTTCCGAAGGTTTCTGGGCGCTCGTGACCGGCATGCCGAAGGAACTCAAAGCGCTTCTCGTTTCCGACATCCTCGTGCGGTTCTGCGAGCAGATACCCTACGCCTACCTCGCCATCTGGGCGATGCAGAGCGCGCAAGGAGCCCGCGTGAGCGGCACCGAGTTCGGCATCCTCACCGCCATCGAGATGGTAACGGCGCTCCTCATCTATATCCCCGTCGCCTATCTTGCCGACAAGGGAGAGAAGAAGCCGCTCGTGGTGATAACCTTTTTCAACTTCACCCTGTTCCCGCTCGTGCTCTACTTCGCGAAGAGTTTCGCGCTTCTTGTCGTCGCCTTCATCATTCGCGGCCTCAAGGAGTTCGGCGAACCGACGCGCAAGGCGCTCATCATGGACCTCGCCCCCGAAGGGAAGAAAGCGACCACCTTCGGCAGTTACTACCTCGTCCGTGACACCGTCGTCTCGCTCTCGGCCTTCGCCGGCGCCTTCCTGTGGCAGATATCGCCCGAAGCCAACCTCTTCACCGCCGCCGCCTTCGGCGCACTCGGCACCCTCTGGTTCGCGGTGAAGGGACGGAGCAGGTGAACCTTACAGATACAATTCCTTGAGAAACTGATCGGCGCGGCGAAGTTCCACGGTGCCCTCGCGCCGTTCTTGTCTCAACTCTTTTACCACCTGTACCGCCGGAATCCCCAGCGCATCGGCGAAGTAACGCAGGTTCTTGGAGACAGACTCATCGGTCAATTTCGCTTCGATGAGCAGTTCCGGATGTTCGTCTTTCGTAATGCAGAAATCGACCTCGCGCCCATCCTTGGTGCGCAGGTAGTAAAGGTGATATCGCTTCCCCTCGTAGTCAGTCTTCGCCGTTACATGCTTCATGAGCGACACGGCGACGAGGTTTTCGAATTGCGCTCCTTCATCATCTGCTACCATGCCGTTGTCGAAGAAGTATATCTTGGGCATTTTGAGGAGCGAGCGAGCCACATTGCGTGCAAGCGGCGGAACGCGGAACACGATGTAGAGCGCTTCGAGGATGCCGATGTACTTTTTCACGGTGTTGGGAGCAATACCGAGGTCTTCGGCGATGGAGGAATAACTGACCGGCGCCCCGACCCGTTTCCGGAGGAGTTCGAGCACCAACTGGATAGACTTGAGGTCTTGTACCGCTCCGAGGTCGAGGATGTCAGTGCGAATGAGACCGTCCACATACTGGAGCCGCCACCGGTCGGCCTCGGTGTCGCTTTCTGCGAGGAAGGGTTCGGGGAAGCCGCCGCGGCGCAGAAAGCGGTCGAAGTCGGCGCCGATCGGTTCATCTTTGAGTTCGGCGGGCGAGAAGGGAAACAGGTGATGGACGAAGAAGCGCCCAGCAAGTGAGTCTCCCCCCTTGCGAAAGGTGTCGAGCCGCGCACTGCCGGTCACCAGTATTCGCAGGTGGTCCGGGCGGGTATCGAAGAGTCCTTTGAGGAAGTTTTTCCATCCTTTCATTTTGTGCAGTTCGTCGAAGACGACCAGATCGGTTGCAGCGCGCCACGCTTTCTTTTGAATGATAGGACGGTCATCTCCGTTATCCCAGTTGAGGTAGACCGGCGCTGAAAAGTCTTTCATGATGTCGCGGGCGAGCCATGTTTTGCCGACCTGCCGGGGACCGACGAGGAAGACGATCTTTTTGCTTAGGTCCTTCAGGATATTGGTTTTTTGCTTCCGTCTCATGAGACCATCTTGCAAGGGTTTGCAAAATAGTCAAGACTTTTTTGCAAGGCCATGCAAATAAGTCGTGTTTCTCGGCCTGACAACTTCTTGCCAGTGGCCTTCATTTCCGCTATGGTGGCGCGACTCAGGACGGAGGCGCCGTGCTCTACTTCTTCGTGACGCTCGTGCTGTTCGGTTCGATGGAGGTGGCGAGCAAGCCACTCATGGGGACGGTGGATCCGTTCCAACTCACCTTTCACCGTTTCTGCATCGGGTTATTGTTCCTGTTGACGGTGCTCTCCGTGCAGGGAAAACTTCGTGATCTTGGGAAGATAGGTCGGCGTGACCTCGTATCTCTCGCACTCCTCGGGGTGCTCAACACCTTTCTCGCGATGTCGCTTCTGCAACTGGCGGTGCGCGAGGGAAATGCCGCGACCGCCGCGACCATCGTGAGCGCCAACCCGCTCTTCGTCTATCTCTTCGCGCTCGTTGCCAAGATGGAGCCGTTCTCGTGGCGACGGGTCATCGGCATCGTCGCCGGCCTCGGCGGCATCGGGCTCACGATGGTCGGCTGTGATTTCTGTCTCAATGTGGGTGCGCTCTATGCGCTTGGCGCGGCGATCCTGTTCGCCATTTACACGCTTTTCAACCGGCCGGTCATGCAACGGGTGCCGCCGATCGCGGCGAATGTCGTCTCCTTTCTGGCCGGTTCGTTCGTTTCGGCGCTCTTTCTTTCGGTTTCAGATATCGATTTCCTACCGCCGCGAGCGGTGTTTTCTTCGATGGCTCTTTGGTTACCCTTCTTCTATCTGGGCGTAGCGGTCACCGGCGTGGGATACTTCACCTTTTTGAGCACCGTGAAACGGCTTGGGCCGCTCGCCGCATCGGTGATGTTTCTCCTGAAGCCGCTTTTCGCGACGGGGCTTGCGCTCGTGTTCCTCGGAGAACAACTGCCTCTTTTCTTCTGGCCCGGACTCGTCCTCGTGACCGGAGGAAGCGCCCTCATTTTGCGACGGCATTCTCCACAGAGGGCCGATAACTCTTGAGCACCGTCGTCGTCTGACGGGCCGGCGTGCCGCCACGCCCCTCTTCGGTGAAGGTCTCTATCTTGACGATGCCGGTCTTCGGCGCGAAATAATGGTATGATTTCAGGATGCGGTCGGGAGACGCCTTGATCGTCGTTTCGACGACGGCGACCCCGGTAAAGGTGCCGGCGGGCGTCTCGACCGAAGCGTCGGTGGCGACGATGGTGCGCGTCTCGTGCTCGGAAGGAGAAAGGAACGAGACCCAATTTCTTCCCTGCTGGAGGGGGAAGGTAAGAAGATAGCGGTCGCGGTCTCGGATCCCGCGCCGATCGCACTGGAACATACCGCCGCGGTTATCTGCGAACCACTCACCATCCTGACGCACGATCTCGATGGCCAGCTCTCCCTTTTGACCCAGATAGTCGACCTCGTAGACCCACTGGGAGCCGACGGTGAGCGGAAGATAGGTCTGGGCCGCTTCGCGGTAATCGGGCGCCGGTTTCGGGGCCGGCGCGTTCGTGGCGCAGGCGACGACGACGAACGCCGCCGCGAAGATAAGGGTTTTCGACATCATAGCGGGAACTCCTTGATGTTATCGGCTCCATATCGTTCGGCGAGCATTGCGAGGATGTGCCGGGCGAACTCTTCCGAGGAGGGCGCGATGCCGCGTTCCTTTTTGAGCGAGGTGATGCCGCCGTCGGTGATGCCGCACGGGATGATGCCGGCAAAGGCGGTGAAATCGGGATCGAGGTTGAGCGCGAAGCCATGTGCGGTAACGCCGCGTCGGACATGAAGCCCAACGGCAGCGATCTTGTTGTGTCCTACCCACACGCCGGTCTTCTTCTCGTCCCATTGCGCTGGCACGCCGTAGCGATGGGTCAAAAGGTCGGCGATGCCCGTTCCCCACCACACGACGAACTCTTTTACGGATCCGAAGCGACACCGGCGCAGGTCGAGGACGGGATAGACGACCAGTTGCCCGGGGCCGTGATAGGTGACATCGCCGCCGCGCCGCGTCCGGTAGAGGGCGATGCCGCGCCGCTCGCGCTCAGCCGGCGGCAGGAGGATATGTGCGTCGACCCCGCGGATGCCGAGGGTATAGACCGGACGGTGCTCGAGAAAGAGGACGATCCCTTCTTCCCACCGTCCGGCAAGCACCTCGTCGCGGAGGCGCTCCTGCAGGCGGAGCGTTTCGCCGTATTCCTGCGGATCGCGGAAAAGGCGCCAGTACATTCAGCGGCCCTCCAAGAGGCGGTCGGCGAAGGTGCGCGGCAGTTTGTTCCTGCGTATCTGGTCGGCCGTTTTTTCCACATCGTAGGCGACGCGATGGATCTGCAGCGCGAGCTTTTCGGTGTCGAAGGTGACGAAACCGGCCCGCGGATCGCCGTCGCGCGGCTGGCCGACCGAACCGATGACGCACAGGGAGGGATAGGGGAAATCTATGTTGACGCATCCCGACTCGAGATCGAGCTCGACCACCTTCCCATTGCCGGTCAGCACGAAGTATCCGAAGAAATGGGCGTGCGCGACGAAGGTGATGCGCCGCAGGAACGGCTCCACCGCATAGAGCCCTGCGACCGTCTCCTTGCTGTAGAGATAGTCGAACCGCTCGGGGTCGCGCGGCGATCCGTGCGAACAGAGTATGAGCCCCGTCTCGTCGGTGAACAGATGCTTGAGATTCCGGAGGAAGGACTTCTGCTCCTCGTTCATTCGTTCGCGGGACCAGTCGAGGACATAGCGGATGGCGTCGTAGTAGTTCGACACATCGGTGCGGCTCACGACGCCGGCGTCGTGGTTGCCGAGGACCCCCGCATGGACATTGCGCCGGACGATCTCGGTGCACTCGGCCGGCCACGGTCCGTAGCCGACGGCGTCGCCGAGAAAATAGAGCCGGTCGGGGCGGATCTCGGCGATGCGGCGGATGACCGCCTCGAGCGCTGGAAGATTGCCGTGTATGTCGGCGATGAGCGCGACGAGCATGGCCCTACAGCAACTCCGCCGCCGCGTTCGCGAGCGCCGAGCGCTCCCCCTTCTCGAGCATCATGTGACCCGCGAGGGCGAGGTCCTTGAAGCGGTCCACGATGTAGGAGAGGCCGTTGCTCGACTCGTTCATGTAGGGGTTGTCTATCTGGAACGGGTCGCCGGTGAGCACGATCTTGGTGTTCTCGCCGACGCGCGACACGATAGCCTTCACCTCGTGCGGGGTGAGGTTCTGCGCTTCGTCCACGATGATGAACTGCTCCGGGATGCTCCGTCCGCGGATGTAGGTGAGCGCCTCGACCTCGATGACGCCCGAATTCAAAAGGTCGTTCATCTTGCCGAAGTTGGTCGAATCGTAGCCGGCGAGCAGGTATTCGAGATTGTCGTAGACCGGCTGCATCCACGGCTTGAGCTTCTCCTGCACCGTGCCGGGGAGATAGCCGAGGTCGCGTCCCATCGGGTAGATCGGCCGTGCGACGAGCATCCGGGTGTAGACCCCTTCGTCAAGGCACTTGACGAGTCCCGAGGCGATGGCGAGGAGCGTCTTCCCGGTGCCGGCGATGCCGATGAGCGACACCAGTTTTATCCGGTCGTCGAGCAGAAGGTCGAGCGCCATCTTCTGGCCGACATTGCGGGCCGAGATGCCCCAGACCGACTTGTACTGTCGGAGCGGAATGACCGCTTTCTCGAAGGGGTCTATCCGCACGATGGACTGGTGCTGTTCGTTCGCGGCGTCCTTGAGCATGAAGAACTGGTTGGCGAATCCTTTCCGGAGCGGTTCGGCGACGGGGTCGTCGAGCGGCAGTTTCTTCGTCTGGTGGATGCGGTCTATGAGCTCTCCCGGCACATCGAGCGGCTCGAAGCCCTTGTGCAGGTTGCTGAAGTTGACCGTCTCGTTCTTGTAGGTCTCGGCCTGTATCCCGAGCGCATCGGCCTTGATGCGCATATTGATGTCCTTGGTGACGAGCACCACCGGTACGCCGGGGTTCTCCTTCATGACGCGGTAGGCGCTCGAAAGGATGATGTTGTCGGAAACAGGACCGCCGAGGTCGAGATTCGGCAGGTCCATCTTCGAGGCGATGTCTATCCGTATCGTTCCGCCCTCTTTGAGCTGGACGCCGGTGAGCAGACTCCCGCGTTTGCGGATGCTGTCTATGTAGCGGGCGAAGGCGCGCGCCGCGAGGCCGATCTGGTTCATGTCCTTCTTGAACTTGTCGAGCTCCTCGATGACCACCAGCGGGATGACGATGTCGTTCTCCTCGAAGCTGAAGATCGCTTTCGGATCGGAGAGAAGGACATTGGTGTCGAGCACGAAGATCTTCTTGGACATGCAATCTCCCCCTCGCGCCTCAGGGCGCCTGTTTGAGGTCTATGTTCACCGTCATGTCGCGGTCGAGCGATATCGCCATGGGACGGATGTCGAAGTCGTCCTTTCTGAACCCGAGCACCATGATCTTTTTGCTGTCGCGCGACAGTTTGGTCTTGCAGGGTGTTGTGCAGAGGACCTTTCCCGTTTCGTTGTCCACCACGGTGACCCCCGCCACATTGGAGTTCACCGTGAGGTTTATCGTCGTTCGCGACGAAGCGGCGACTTGTCCCTGCTTCACCTGAGGAGTGCGCGGCGGCTTCTGTTTCACCGGCGGTTGAGGAGATTTTCTTTCCTCGGGGGGCTCCTTTGCCGTATCGGGTGTTTTGCGAGGGGAGTCGGTCGTTCGCTCGGCGACGAGAAGGGCGTCTTTTTTCGTAAAGGCGCGGTAGGCGAGGACGCCGGCGAGAAGCGCAAGGAGCGCGACGACGACGACCGTCACGAGCGTCGCCTTCCGGCGCGGCGCGGCGATCGTGTCCGACCATCCTTTGCGCGGCGCGGCGATCGTCCCCTGATTGAGCATGACGAGCATGTCCCGCTCCGACGGCGCCGGTTCGGGAGGACCGTCCGGTTCGTCTCCCTCGGCACGCACGACGACCGTCGTGTTGAGCAGGAAGGCGAGACTGAGTTTCTTTTCAAGTCCATATTTAGTGTAGACCTTTTTCAGATCGCCCACCAGCTCGAGCATCGTCTGGTACCGGTTCGCCGCATTCTTCTCGAGGCACCGCATCACGATGGCGTCCATCTCGGACGGCACGCTCGGCTCCTTCGAGGAGGGGAGGTCGGGGATCTCGTACTGGTGCTTGTGGAGCACCTTCATGTAGTTCTGGTCGGTGAAGGGGAGCTTGCCGGTCAGCATCTCGTACATCATGATGCCGAGCGAGTAGATGTCGGTCCGGGTGTCCACCTGCTGGCCGCCCGCCTGCTCGGGGGACATGTATTCGGGAGTGCCGAAAATGGCTCCCGCCTTGGTGAGAGTCCGCTCCTTACGCGCGGTGACGCCGGTCCCGATGATCTTCGATATGCCGAAGTCCACTATCTTCACGAACGGCGATATCTCGTCCTTCGAGGTGATGAGGATGTTCTCCGGCTTCATGTCGCGGTGGACGATGCCCTTGCTGTGGGCGTTGTAGAGCGCGAGCGCGATCTGGGCCGTGATCGCGACGACATGGTGAAGCGGAAGCGGCGCGCGCCGCTTGATGATGTCGGCGAGCGACTCGCCCTCGACATACTCCATGACGAAGAAGGCGTTCCCCTGCTCGGTGTAGCCGAAGTCGGTCACATCCACGATGTTCGACTGGCCGATGTTCGAGGCCGCTATCGCCTCGCGCTTGAACCGCTCGAGCGTGTCCTTGTTCTTCGAGAGCTCGAAGTGGAGTATCTTGATGGCGACCTTCTTTTTGAGAAGGACATGTTCGGCGAGATAGACATTCCCCATGCCGCCCGAACCGATGAGGCTCACGATGAGATAGCGTTCGTTGATGGTCTGACCGATGAAGGGGTCCTTCTTTTCCTTGAGCTCTATCTCGCGGGAGGCTGTTTCCGGTATCGTCATCGGCTGATCGTGCGCCTCGCGTCCATGGCGAAAAACCCTATCATGCGACCGGCGGTTTGTCAACCTTGCTCCGACATCTCTTGTCGTTTGCCGCTGTGGTGAGGTGTCTTCGTTTTTTTTGCTTTTTCCGCGGTCTTGCAGTAGCTTTATCATTCATAGACACCTTGAAGTGGAGAGGAGGCTGTAGCATGAAAGTGGAACGCGTGTTGCGGATGGCGTTGGCTGTCCTGTTGCTTTTCCTTGTGCCGGCGACGCTTTGGGGAGGGGAGACGACGGAGCGCGAGCGGATCGCGGTGCTCGATTTCGCCCCGTCGAATGTGCCGGAGGGGATCGCCGCGTCGGTGACCGACATGCTGAGCACCGAGCTGGTGAACACGCGTCTCTTCG
>CAYNMQ010000006.1:0-23115 GCA_964398245.1 uncultured Spirochaetales bacterium
CAGAGGTAGTAGGTGCGGAACACCTGCTGTCCCGAACGACGCGCCGCCTCCTCGACGCGTCCCTTGAAGCGCCGGAGCGTCTTTTTCCCCGGCTTCCCCATGAGGGAGAGCACCGCATCCTCGGTATGTTCCGGGGCGATCTTCATCTGCTCGGAGATATGGCAGGTCACAAGGTTATCGAGGTAGGTGCCTCCCGCTTTGCCATCGGCAAGGACAAGATCGTGGCGAATCCCGCTTGCGATGAAGACCTTTTTGACCTCGGGAAGGGCGGCAACTTGGGCGAGCAGGCGAAGTTGTCGCTCGTGGGAGACGGGAAGGTTCCGGCACACCGAAGGACACAGGCATCGCCGTTTCCCGCAGGCACCCTCTTTCTCTTTGCGGCGACATTCGATACCATACATGTTGGCGGTCGGGCCGCCGAGGTCGTAGATGACGCCGGTGAAGCGGGGAAGAGCGGTAAAACGGGCAACCTCGCGGAGAATTGATTCTTCGGAACGCGAAACGACGCGTCTCCCTTGGTGGAGGTGGATGGCGCAGAAGGAACACTCGCCGTAGCATCCACGGTGGGTGGTTACCGAGAATTTGACCGTTTCGAGCGCCCGTACTTCGCCGTGGGCCGTTTCGCTTGGGTGCGCCGTGTACTCGTAGGGCAGTTCGTACACCGCATCGAGTTCCTCGGGCGTGAGCGGCGGTTGTGGCGGATTGTGGATGAGCCAGCGGTCGCCGTGTCGTTGACAAAGGCCGCGCGCCGTCATGGGATCGTTGTTGCGATAGAAGGTGAGAAAAAAATCCTCGAAAGTCTTTTTGTTTTCGACGACTTTTTCGTAGGGAGGTAGGATGATGAACCCCTCTTTTGGTTCGTTCGCCGTGTAACAGATGCCGCGAATGCCCCGCCAATCAAGACTGTCACGAAGTGCCTGCGCCAGTTCGAGTACCGTTCGTTCGGCCATGCCGTAGGCGATGAGGTCGGCCTTCGCGTCGAAAAGGAGACTGCGCCGGATCGTGTCGGACCAGTAGTCGTAGTGAGGTGCCCGTCGGAGGCTTGCCTCGATGCCGCCGAGGACGATGGGCACCGTGTTCTTGAAGTAGCGGCGGATGAGGTTGCTATAGACGATGCTCGCGCGATCGGGGCGACGGTTATTGACGCCGCCGGCGGTGAGGTCATCTTGCCGCCGCGGTTTCTTGAGCGGCGTGTAGTTGGTCACCATTGAATCCACCGAACCGGCGGTCACGCCCCAAAAGAGGCGCGGCTCACCGAGACGAGTTATATCGTCAGGGCTCGAAATGTCCGGTTGAGCGATGATACCGACGCGAAAGCCGTTGGTTATGAGCCAGTGCCCGATGATCGCCGCTCCGTTGTAGGGGGTATCGAGGTAGGCGTCGCCACTCACGATGATGATGTCGAATGCTTCCCAGCCGAGCCGGGCCGCTTCCTCGCGGGTGGTCGGGATGAACATGGTTCCTCTCGTCTTTGCCTCCCAGTATCGGCACGAAGCGGTCTGTTGTCAATCACCAGCTTTCTTGACAATTAGTTGACAACATCAAGAGCCGTTATACAATCGTTTGCTGTTGTCAACTTACCGGCCGGTCGCATGGCGCTCATCGGAGTCATTTCGAACCCCAGATCGCGCAAGAACAAACGGCGCCCCGAGCGGCTCCGTCAGCTGATGGAGTTCAAAGACCCGCTCGTTCTTTCGCGATGCACCGAGACGCTTGACGATCTCGAACGGGCGCTCGAGGAGTTTCACCGCCGCCGGATAGAGGTGCTCGCCATCAACGGCGGCGACGGCACCATCCATCTCGTCCTTACCAAGATGTTCAAGATATGGGACCACGACCACTTGCCGAAGATCGCGGTGCTCAAGGGGGGCACCATCAATCAGGTCGCCGTCAACTGCAAGGTGCGCGGCAACGCCGTGTCGCACCTGAAGAGGCTCGTTGCGAAACTGCGTGACAAAAAACCGTTCCGCATCGTGCGCAAGCCGCTCTTCCGCATTGACGACAAGTACGGATTCATCTTCGGGAACGGCATCGTCACCGCCTTCATGGATTACTATTACAAGGACGGGGATCCGTCGCCCTATATCGCCTTCAGGACGCTCGTGAGCTCCGTTTCTTCCATAGTTTTCCGCACCAAACTCTACCGCGAACTGTTCGCCGGCTTCGAGGGGCGCCTTGTGGTGGACGGCGCCGACCACGGCACCCGGGAATACCTCGGCGTCTTCATCACCTCCCTCTCGAAGATAGGTCTCGGATTCGAGCCGTTCTGGCAGAACCGGCGGCTTACCGACCGCATGCAGATGCTTGCCTTCCCGAAAGGGGCGCGCATCATCCCGTATCTCGGCCTTGCATGGCTCGGCCGGCCGCTCCCGCGTGACATGGCGCTCAACGCGGTGGGAAAGGACTTCCTCATCGAGGCGCGGCGCCCGTTCAAGTACACGATAGACGGCGATTTCTATCAAAGCGACGGATCGGTGCGAGTGCTCGTCGAACGGACCATAGACATTGTGGCGGGGTGACATGAAATTCTCATGCTACGGAAAAACGGATGTCGGCAGAAAACGCGACCTCAACGAAGATTCCTTCGCGGTGCTTGAGAACGAGCGGGTCTTCGTCGTCGCCGATGGAATGGGCGGCCACAACGCCGGCGAGATAGCCTCTTCGATAGCCATAGAGACGGTGGTCAAGTTCTTCCGCGCCTCGACCGAGGACGAGGACATGACCTGGCCGTACACGGAAGATCCGGCGCTCTCGCACGAAGCGAACATGCTCCGCGTCGGCATCCGGTTCGCGAACCGCAAGATATACCGTGCCGCACAGGGGAGTTCCGGCTATGCCGGCATGGGAACGACAATCGTCGCGATGCTCCTGCTCGAGAACGGGGCTCTCTATGTGGCGCATGTCGGCGACAGCCGGTGCTACTGCTATTTCGACGGCGGGCTTACGCAGATAACCGAGGACCATTCGCTCGTCAACGAGTATGTCAAAGCGGGCCAGATAACGGCAGAGCAGGCGCGCCATTTTCCCCACAAGAATGTCATCATGCGAGCACTGGGGATGAAAGAAAATGTCCTCGTCGATATTCAGGAACGCACCGTCAAACGCGGCGAGATATACCTCGCCTGCTCCGACGGCCTTTCCGACATGGTGCCCGACCCCGACATCGCCGCGATACTCGCCTCGACCTCTTCGCTCAAGGAGGCGGCGGAACGCCTCATTGACAAGGCGAACGCGAACGGCGGCAAGGACAACATCACGGTGATACTGTTGCGCATAGACGAATAAGGTCTTTTGACAGGAGAAAAGCCATGAAAAAACAGCTGCTTCCCGCGATCGTTGCTCTGATCTTCGCCTTCCTGTTGGGCGTCGCCTGCGGCGACGACAACGGCGACGGCGGTGCCGACGATCAGCCGGTGAGCGACGACACCGCGGCAACCGACGACACCGCGGTAGCCGACAACCTTGTCCCCGATGATCTCGTGGTAGACGAAACCCCCGATGTGGACGAGGCATTGCCGCCCTACCCGCAGGAGACGCCGACCTCGAATCAGGTGGACGACATCGCGGCCAACATCACCTTCTTCGACCACGAGGACAGGGAGTGGACGCTCGGTCACTTCTACAAGAAGAAGAAGCTCATCTGGCTCATATTCTCCGCCTACGATTGCCCTTACTGCAACACGGAGAAGAGCGATCTTCCCGGCATCTACAAAGAGGAATATGTCGCGAAAGGGCTCGAGATCATCTTCATCGAGAACGGAATGCTCGCGGGGCCGCAACCCTCGAAGGAGCCGGCGAAGATAGCGAAATTGCGAGAGATCATGATAGAAACCTATGGCGACAGCGCCAAATTCATCTATGGCTACCTCAAGATGGATATGCAGTCAACGATGGGCAAGTACATCCAACAGGGTTATCCGACCAACGCGCTCATTGACGGCACCTCGATGAAGATACTCAACTACTTCGAGGGCTGGGACACCTCCATCGCCGACAATCAGGAGCGGGCGATACAGTACTGGCTGGACGAGCTGTGATGCGGACTTTCCTCACCCTGCTGCTTGTTGCCGTCATCGGGTGCGCCTCGGCGTCCGCCCCGGCCCCTACAAAAGACCCTGCGACGGCACCGACGACCCCTGCTCAAAAGGGAGGGTTCGCGCTCGATCTCGAGACATGGGACGGCGGCCGGTTCTCGTTCGAGGAGATCCGCGGCAGGAAGCACCTGCTCGTCGCCTTCTGGGCGACCTGGTGCGACCCCTGCAAGGCCGAACTGCGGGAACTCGCAGCGCTCTATCCTCGTTTCAGAGATAAAGTAGAATTCGTCGCCGTCTCGACCGACGGCGAAGGGGAGATGGATAAGGTGCGTGCGTTCGCGGCTGAACAGGGGCTTCCCTTCCCGGTGCTGGTCGATCCGGCCCGGAAGAAGATATCCGCCTTCATCCCCGGCGGCGACACCGTTCCTTACTCGATGCTCGTGAACAGCGACGGTGTCGTGATATCGGCGCACACCGGCTACGAACCGGGCGATGAGCAGCGGATCATCCAAGAACTGGAAGCTCTCCCCTCCCCGTGATCCCCATGCCGATCCTTTGGCTGATCCTTCTGTACGCTTCGATCGCCTCGGCCCAAGAGACCCCCGTGCGATCCGACCAGCCCGACGAACCGCTCCCTGCCGAAGAGGAGGTCTTACCCGACGATGACGCCGCGTCGCCTTCCGACGATGCGCCCGACGACGAGCCCGCCGTTTCGCCCGCGCCGCCCAAGGCGCCACGACACGCGCCGGGACCGGTCCGGTTCAGCGGTTACTCGTCGAGCCGCGCCGAAATGCGCCTCGACGCGAAGGCGGAAGAGGGATCGACACCTGAGGACTACGGGGTTGCGGTGAACGAAACGCTCATCGAGGCGCGCTACGACGCCTACACGATCGGCCTGCGCAAGAACTTCATTTTGTTCTTTCTCAAGAACGACGACCCGGCGGTCGAAAATTATGGGTACCGCTATTCATCCGAGGCGTTCAATCACGGTTGGGAACATTACATTGACCGTCTCTATGGCAAAGGAGAGTGGTCTTTCTCCGGCTTCGATCTTGCGGTGACGCTCGGCGACTTCTCCGAGAGCATGAATCGGGGACTTTTCTTTTCGATGCTCCGCGAGCCGGGCGGCGAGGACAACGCGGTGCGCGGCGGCGAAGTCTCTTTCAAGGGGAGAGGCTTCCACGCAAAGGCCTTCGGCGGCGTCGCCAATCCCTATCTGCGTGATCGTTCCTCGCTCGAACGGATGGGAGAGGCCGACGATATCCTGTGGGGCGCCGAGGCGGGGTACCGTGTCGCCGATATGCTCGACTTCGGCGTCGAATACGGCGGCGGCATCTACGGCGACTATATCCTTGACCGCCAGAAATGGAACGATCCGGGATCGTTCAGTACCTACCAAAGCAAGTACTTCCACCTTGTGGGGGTCTATGCCGATCTTTTCCGCCTCATTCCGCAGACGAGGGGATACATCGGCGCGACGCTCGTTCCGGCCGGCGCCGACCGCTGGGTGCAGGAGGCGGCGTGGGGCGACACGAAAAAAAGGACCGATCTCTCGCTCGCCAATGCCTTCTATTTCTCGGTCACCAATTGGTACGACATTTCGAAGAGCCGCCTTACGCTCACCCTCGAGGGAAAGCGCTACGAACGCTACTGGCTCAACTACCGGAGGATGGAAGACCCCGATTATCTGCGGCGCTACTTCCGGCCGCCGTCGCTCAACTGGGACAACCTGCCGCTCCTCAACGACCTCAATGCGATGGCGCTCAGGGCCCGTGCCCAATTCGCCGATAACGATGTCACCGGGCTTGCGGCGGCGGTCGAGTTCATCGGCGGGCGCTCGGAGAAGTACCGCGACTCGTGGGAATACGAGAAAGACCGGGCTCCCAAGGAGGATCACTGGCTCATCGGAGGCTCGCTCGAGCGGTCGTTCGGGCCCGCATCGCTCGCCGCCAAGACAGCGTTCCGGCGCATAAACGGCGCCGGTCAGCCGTATAACGGCGAAACGCTTTACACCCAACTGCTCGGCGGGGTCGGCCTCGCCGGTTTCTCTCTCAAGCTCAATCTGGAACTTTACCGCCGCGACCTCGTGTGGATGGACACGGTCGAAGAGCGCGGCGCGATAGAACAGCGTCATGTCATTGACTTTTCGTGGAAAGGCACGCTGTTCCTGTCCTATGTCGGGACCTATTACCGGAACAAGTTCGAGACGCTGTTCTATGAAAGGAACGAGGAAGAATACTATCCGGGAGGAGCGATCGGGGGGGCGTACCGGAACCTGCGCCTGTCGCTTTTCGGCGGCCTCATGCGCGGGGGCCTTACCTGCATCGGCGGCGTCTGCCGCAATCTTCCCGATTTCAAGGGCGTGAAACTGGAACTGGAAGTGAAACTATGAACAAACGAATGAAAGAAGCGCTGGCGACCCGCCGCTTTCGGTGGGGGAGCGTGGGCTTTACCGCGAGCCTCGTGTTTCTGCTGATCAGCGTTTTTCTCTCCGAGAGCGCCGAGAATCGACTCGAGCGCGTCATGCAAGACCCCCGCTTCGGCGAGGAGACATGGGCGAACCTCTCCGCGGAGGAACAGCAGAGCCTCGGACGCGAACTCATGAGCGCGAGGAACAATCTCGGACAGGTCAGGATGGGAAGGGTGCTTTTCTCGGTAACTTTGACTTTGTCCGCGCTGCTTCTTATAGTCTCTTTCGTGCACATAAAGGACAAGGTGGAAGAATTCGTTGAAAAGGAAGAAAAGGGAAACGGCGATTGACGCGCCGTCGCTTACCTCGGTGGTGCGTCGTCTGCTCGAGGTGGACGAGATCGATTTTCTCTACTCCCGCGTGGTCGAACTCTCCGCCGACCTCTTTGCCGAATGCTCCTGTGCGGTGGTGACGCGCCGTGACGGCGCATTCTGGGTGAATGTCGCCTATCCCGCGAGGAAAACGCTCCATTTTCCGCTGGCGGTCCCCGCCGATCTTTCGCATATCCCCCTGACGGGAGGCTGCCACCGCGCCGATGTCGCGCTCCCTGAGATGGGGGACGCCCGGTTCCTGTTCTTCCCCATAGGGTACGCGGATGAGGGCACCGTATGGTCCCAAGGGTGGTTCTGTATTTCCCAGTCGGTGGCGGAAGATGCCGACCTGCTGGAAGAGATCACCTTGTTCGTCGCCGTGGTCAACGAAGCGATCCGCAAGATCGCGAGGATCGAGCGGATCAAGGAGCTCACGATCATAGACGAGGTCACCGGACTCTACAACACGCGCCACCTCTTTTCTCTCCTTGAGCAGGCGATCAGTCAGGGGGTACGGTATCTTACCGAGTTCTCTTTGATCTTTTTCGATCTCGACCATTTCAAGCAGGTCAACGATACCTACGGTCATCTGGTAGGGTCCCGTATCCTCCGCGACGCCGGGCGCCTCGTCGTCCAGCATCTTCGCCGCGCCGATGTGGCGTTCCGTTACGGCGGCGACGAGTTCGTCGTCTTCTTGCCGCATACTCCCAAAGAGCACGCCCGTGTCGTCGTCGAGCGGTTATGGGAGAGCCTCCGTAACCACCGTTTCGAGGCGGGAGACGGGGGTATCCGCATTACGGCAAGCTTCGGGGTCGCCGGTTTTCCCGAAGACGGACGCACCGCGAAAGAGATCATCGCCAAGGCCGATGAGATGATGTACCGCGTGAAAAAGCGCTCCCGGGACGGGTACGAGGTGGCGTGATGATAGGGCCGTACAAGACCGCGTTCCCCCGTATCGCCCCGAACGCCGTTGTTTTCAGGAACGCGACCGTTCTCGGCGCGGTCACGATCGGACCCGAGTCGAGCATCTGGCCCGGCGCGGTTCTGCGCGGCGATGTGAACACCATCGTCATCGGCGCGCGCACCAATGTTCAGGATAACGCGACGGTCCATGTAACGACCGCCCGTTTTCCGACGACCATCGGCGACGAGGTGACCATCGGTCACAACGCCGTGGTCCACGGCGCGACGGTCGGGAACCGGGTCCTCGTCGGGATGGGGGCTGTTCTTCTCGATGGATGCCGTATCGGCAATGAGGTGCTCATCGCCGCCGGTTCGCTCGTGCGGGGGGGGACCATCGTCCCTGACGGCGTCCTCGTGGCGGGCAATCCGGCGGTCGTCAAACGACCGCTCTCCGCCGAAGAGCGTCTCTCTCTGGCGGGATCGGCGGCCACCTATGTGGAATGTTCCCGCAACTATTTGACTTTTGCTCTCCACCTACTATATTCTCCCCAAGAATTGAGTGGTGGTGACGAACAACGGCAAGGATATAACGGGGTGTAACATGAGAAGGTTCTTCGTTTTCTGGTTTCTCCTTTCTCTGACCATGTCGTCGGTGTGGGCGCAGGAGAAGGAACACCTGCTCACCGTCCTCTTCGCTAACGACCTACATGGCATGGCGTGGCAGTATGACGAGCCGGGCAACCCCGGTATCGGCGGGCTTGCCGCCATGAAGACGCTCGTTGACCAGATCCGCGCCGAGGTACAGGGGAAGGGAGGCGATATCGTCGTCCTCATGGCAGGCGATACGGCGCTCGGCGATCCGCGGAGCAATGTGTGCCATAACCTGCCGGTGATCAAGGGGATGAACCTCGTCGGTTTCGACGCCTCGGTGATCGGCAACCACGACCTTTTCTTCGGCATAGATGTTTTCAACGAGATGCGGCAGGAAGCGAAGTTCGACTGGATATCGGCCAACATCTACAAGGACGGCGGCACCAAACCGCTCGCCGACAAGGAGTATATAGAGAAACGCTTCGACAGCGGACTCAAGGTCGCGATCCTCGGCCTCTCGACCCGCGAGATCGAACAGATAACCGGCGCCGGCCTCGAGGGCAAGATCATCATGACCGATCCCCTTCAAGAGGCGAGAACGCGGGTGCCGCTCCTTCGCAAGAACAACGATGTCGTCATCGCGCTCACGCACCTTGGCTACTTCGACACCGACAAATCGTACGAAGGGTTCGAGGGGGATAATTTCCTCGCCAAATCGGTGCCGGGGATAGACCTCATCGTCGGCGGACACACCCATCGCTTCCTTCAAGCGCCGGTCAAGATCGGCGACACCTTCATCGTTCAGACCGACGGTATGGGCAAGTGGCTCGGGCGGTTCGACTTTGTCGTTAAGGGCGGAAAGATAGTCAAGACGAACTTCAAACTCTACCCCATCAACCTCAAACGGAAGGTGGTCCAAGGCAACAAGATAACCTACGAATTCCTCGAGAAGGAGATTCCCGAGAACAAGGCGATGCTCGAAATGCTCGCCGGCTTCAAGTGCGATTTCTCGAACGAGGTGCTCGGCACGATAGAGGCGCCGCTTGAAGGATATCGTGAGGAGGCGCGATTCAAGGAGATAGCGCTGGGCGACATCATCGCCGACATCATGCGCGATCGCGGCAAAGCCGACATCGCCTTCTTCCACGCCGGCTCGATACGGCAGGGACTGCCGGCCGGTCCGGTGACCGAGCGCGAGCTCTACACGATGTTCCCCTTCATGGACACGCTCGTGGTCGGCAAGATGAAGGGCAGCGAGCTGCTGGAGGTGCTCGACCACTTTGCCGAGAAGGGCGAAGGGGCGGGCGGTTTTCTCCAGATATCGGGCTTCAGTCTGAAGATCTACAAGGGGACCGTCGTTGATGTCAAGGTGGGCGGGAAACCGCTCGACAAGAACAAGGTCTACACCTTCGCGATCAACAGCTTCCTTGCGAACGGCGGCGACGGTTACGCGATGCTCAAGACCCTCAAGAACAAAAAGGACACCTTCGTGGCGCTCCCGGAGATCCTCGTCGAATACCTGAGAAAGCATAAGAAGTTCCCCCAACCCGAGATGGGGCGTCTCTCCATCATCAAGTAGCGGCGTCGCCGCGATGTCTTCCGCCGTCGTCGGCGTCGGGAACGCGCTCGTGGACATTCTGGCCACCCTTCCGGATGACCGATTCCTTGCCGATCACGGGCTCGAGCGCGGCACGATGAGCCTTGTTGACGAGCAGCGCGTCGAAAGATTGATCGCCGAGACCGAGAACCTGCCGCGCACCTGCGTGTCGGGAGGATCGGCCGCCAATACGGCCCACGGGCTGGCAGGGCTCGGCGTTCCCTGTGCCTATGTCGGGAAAGTCGGTGACGATGCTACCGGGGCATTGTTCCGATCCGACCTCGAGCGGTCGGGCATAGAATCGCGGCTTTTTACCGGCCGTATCCCGACCGGGCGAGCCATGGCCTTCATCTCGCCCGACGGTGAACGCACATTTGCCACCTATCTCGGCGCGGCGGTGACCTTGTCTCCCGAAGAATTGTCGCCTGCGTTGTTTGCCGGCGCTCGCATCGTTCATATCGAGGGGTATCTCGTGCAGGATCATGCGCTTCTACGGCGCGCCGTGTCATTGGCCCGGCAAAGCGGCGCGCAGGTGTCGCTCGATCTTGCAAGCCACAATGTGGTGCGCGAGAATCACGCCTTTTTGCAGGAACTCGTGTCGTCGCGGATGGTGGACATCCTTTTCGCCAACGAGCAGGAAGCGACAGCCTTTACCGGCGAAGAAGATCCCGAACGGGCGCTCGGCGTACTGGCGCGCACCTGTCCCGTTGCGGTGGTGAAGTGCGGGAAAGACGGCTCACTGGCCAGCCGTAACGGTGAAACGGTGATGGTCCCGGCGCGGCCAGCGCCGTGCCGCGATACCACCGGCGCCGGCGATCTCTATGCCGCCGGTTTTCTTTACGGCGTCCTTCGGGATATGCCGCTTGCCCGGTGCGCCGAGATAGGAACGCTCCTCGCATCCTGCGTCATCTGTCGCGTGGGAGCGAAGCTCGTTGCCGCCGACTGGGATTACATACGGAAGGAGCTCGCGCTGTGAAAACCCCGCTTCTCACGCTCGTACTCGCGATCCTGTTCAACGCCTTTGCGAACATTATGATGAAATACGGCGTCAAGATGCGTCCCATCGCCACCGATGCCGGCATAGGCGGCCTCGTTTCGTCATATCTCACCAACTACCGGCTCATGCTCGGCATATTCTTTTTCGGCATCGCGCTCGTTTTCTACTCGAAGACCCTCGAACGGATGAGCCTCAGTCTGGCATACCCTGCGATGACCTCGAGCGGCATTCTCATCGTCACCTTCTGGTCGCTCGCGTTCTTCGGCGAACGGCTTTCTCTGTGGCAATGGGCCGGCGTCGGTCTCATCATCGCCGGGCTGTGGCTCATCAACCTCCGCTAGGAGCAGGAATGGGGCGCATCGTTATCCTCGATGTCTCGGCCTATCTCTTCCGCGCCTACCACGCCTTGCCGCCGATGACGACGCCCGACGGGGCGCCGGTCAACGCAATATACGGCTGTACGAACATGTTCCTGCGGGTGGCCAAGCGGTTCGAACATTTTCGCGCCGTGGCGGCGCTCGACAGCGGTCGCGACACGGTGCGCCGCGAGCGTTATCCTGCTTATAAGGCGAACCGAAAGGAAATAGACGAGGATCTCCGGAGCCAGTTCGTTCATATCCCGGCGATGCTCGAAGCGCTTGGTCTCGCGGCGATCGCCATTCCGGGCTACGAGGCCGACGACATCGTCGCCGCGATCCGATCCGCCTACCCGGAAGACGAGATCATCGTCATCAGCTCCGACAAAGACCTTGCCCAGTTGGTCAATAGCCGCACCTTTCTCTACGACGGGGTAAAGGACCGCATCATTGACGCGGCGGCGGTGGCGGAAAAATTCGGTGTTCCTCCGGAGAAGATGCGCGATTTCCTCGCGCTCACCGGCGACAGTTCCGACAATGTTCCCGGCGTGCCGGGGATCGGTCCGAAAACGGCGGCGAAACTGCTTGCCGATTTCCGTGACATAGACGACATGTATGCGCGACCTGATGCGCTGGTGCCGAAACTGCGCGAAAAACTCATGGCCAATCGGGAGCAACTGCTCCTTTCCCGGGAACTGGTCACGCTCATAGCCGACCTGCCGTTGCCGTCGCTTCCTGCCGAAGAGTGGCGGGGACCCGACATCGGGAAGTTCCGCGAGTTCATCGGCCGGTTGGGTTTTCGTTCGTTCGAAAGATATCTTGTGCCGGGGGCGTTTGGGAGCGAGGAAAAACCGCGCCGTTCTGAGCCGGCCGTTATTCCCGCCGAAGTGTCAGCGGTCGCCCCGGTCGTTGCTTCGACGGAAAGGGAGGCGTATCTCTTCCGGCATGAAGGACGGCTCTATATCTCCAGTGAGGGGATGATTCGTCCCGCCACGCCTGAAGAGGTGGTCCCTGCGGTGCACTGGTACGGCTTCGATCTGAAGGGAACGCTTCCTCCCGAGATCGGCGAAGAAGTACGGCTCACCGATCTTCAGATCGCCTATTTCATCCTTGACAGCGGACGGCATGGCTACGAAATGACCGAGGTCGCCGGCTATCTGGGTATTGTCGGGCCATCGGATCTTGCGCCTGAAGCGCTGGCGAAGATGCTGTCGGATCTCCGCGGGAAGATAATGCCGGAGATAGAAGGCGACCCCCGGCGCCGTGTCCTGCTGTATGACATTGAAATGCCGCACCTTATGGTCGTACGCGACATGGAGCGCTACGGTATCGCGGTCGACCGGGAGCGGCTCGAAGCACTGCGGCGAGAATATGTCGAGAGACTTACCGAGATCGAAAAGACAGCGCATGTGTGGGCAGGCGGCCCGGTGAACCTCAATTCGCCGAAACAGCTGGCCCAGGTCCTCTTCGAGAAGCTCGGTCTTCCGCCGGCACGCAAGACGAAAAGCGGCCCCTCGACCGACAGCGATGTGCTTGAGGAACTCAAGCCGCTCCACCCGCTCCCGGCGCTCATTCTCGAACATCGCACCTATCAGAAACTTCTCTCCACCTACCTTGACCCGATCGCCCAGAAGGTCTCTCCGGATGGCCGCCTACGCTCAAGTTTCATCCTCACCCATGCGGCGACGGGGCGTCTCGCGAGCCGCGATCCGAATCTTCAGAACATTCCCGTACGAACCGAGGAGGGGAGGCGCATTCGTTCGCTCTTCCCCGCCGCTCCGGGGTGCCGGTTTCTTTCGCTCGATTACAACCAGATAGAACTCCGCGTGCTCGCGGCCCTTTCGGGCGACGAGGAACTGCGTGGCGCCTTCCAGCGCGGCGAGGACATCCATCGGCGTACGGCGTCGGTGATATTCGGCGTGTTCCCCGAGTTCGTGGATGAGACGATGCGGCGGCACGCCAAGGCGGTCAACTTCGGCATCGTCTACGGTATGCAGGCCTTCAAACTCGCGCAGGATACCGGGGTCGAGATGAAGTTCGCCAAGGAGTACATCGACCAGTACTTCCGGTTCTACACCGGCGTGAAGCGGTTCATCGACGAGACGGTCGCGCGGGCGCGCGAGACCGGCTGGGTCGAGACGATGCACGGCCGTCGCCGCGCCGTTCCCGAACTTGCCGCCACCAACAAGAACATCGCCCGTTCCGGCGAGCGGATCGCCGTCAACACCGTGATCCAGGGAACGGCGGCGGAGATCATGAAACTGGGTGCCGTCAAGGTGCGTCGGGCGCTCAAAAAGGCCGGCATTCCCGCGCGGATCCTTCTTGCCATTCACGATGAACTCGTGCTTGAAGTCCCTGCTGACCGGGCCGAAGAGACCGCGCAGATCGCCGCTGAAGCGATGCGAACGGTGCTGCCCGATTTCCCGGTGCCGCTCGAAGTGTCGGTCTCGAGCGGCGCACGGTGGGACGAACTCGAGTGAGCGTCGTCACTCTTCGGTAGAGTCCGTTTTTCCCCAGCGTCGCTCGCGCAGACGATTGAATGCCTCGGCCTGTAGGTTGAGGAGGATCTCGCCCGATTTGGGTCCGAGACCGTGATATTTCTCGGGAAGTGGCAGATCGAGGATGCGCTCGAACTCGGGTGCGAGCGGAGAGAGGTCGGATTCTTTTCCCGCCGAATCGGCATGAAGCAACGAAAGGTATCCTGCAATACCGCCGCCGGGGAAGCGACGCAGTTTCTTGAGAAGCATCACCGCCTTCCCGGCCCGCATCTCCGGGAGTTTTGCCGCCGCCTTGTGATACTGCGCCGCAAGTTCGGCGGCATGTCGGAAACTATTCGGGGTCTTCAGTCGATCGCAGAGGGCGACGACGACAGAAACGCCTGCGGTATCGTGGCCGTAGTGGTGAGGTAAGAGGTCGGGGGGAGTGAGTCCTTTGCCAAGGTCGTGACAGAGCGCCGCAAAGCGCAGGTGTGGGTTGTTCCCCGGTAGGCGCGCCATGACCCGGAGCGTATGGTCGAAGGTGTCCTTCTCTCCTTCGTGGTAGTACTCGGGGCCGGGGGTGACGCCGACGAGAGCCTGCAGTTCGGGGAAATGAACCGGAAGCGCTCCTGTCTCGGAGAGGATCCGGAAGAAGCGGTCCGGCGCCGGTGCGGCGAGCGCCCGCTCACACTCGAGCCACACCCGTTCGGGGCTGAGCGTATCGAGTTCCGGAACCAATTGTTTCATCATCGCGAGCGTCTCGGATGCTACCATGAAATCGGGCAACTGAGAGGCAAAGCGGGCGACGCGGTAGAGGCGGAGCGGATCCTCGACGAACGCGTCGCTGATATGGTGGAGCACCTTGCGGGAAAGGTCATTGCGCCCGTCATAGGGGTCGATGATCTCTCCCGTTTCGAGGTCCTCGGCCATCGCATTAATGGTAAGGTCGCGTCGCTTCAAATCCTCTTCGAGAGTGACCGATGGGTCGGCGACCGTCTCGAAGCCACGATAGCCGGGGCCGACCTTCCGCTCGCGGCGTGCAAAAGCATATTCGACGCCGTCCACCAGATAAACGGGGAAGGTATTGCCGACTCTTTGAGCCGTTGGAAAGCGGGAGCGGAACTCCGCTTCGGTCGCTCCGACGACGACGAAATCGGTATCGTGAACAGGACGCCCCAAGAGGCGATCGCGGACGGCGCCGCCGACGCGGTATATCTTCAATGGGCATCCCCTCCCGTAAGTGACGGCTCAGTCGAGCAGATGAACGAACATGCCGCTCCGCAGTTTCGGCTCGAACCATGTTGACTTGGGCGGCATGATCTTGCCGGCGTCGGCGACCGCCATGAGTTGGTCGAGCGTCGTGGGATACATCGCGAAGGCGACCGCCATCTCGCCCGAGTTGACCCGTTTCTCGAGTTCCTTGAGGCCGCGGATGCCGCCGACGAAGTCTATTCGCTTGTCGGTGCGCGGGTCGGTGATGCCGAGTATCGGTGCAAGGAGGTTGTTCTGAAGTATCGCGACATCGAGCGAATCGATCGGGGCGTTCGGGTCAAAGGTGCCCGGCTTGGCGATGAGTTCGTACCAAGTGTTGCCCAAGTACATGCCGATATGGTGAACCGCCTTCGGTTTCGGCGTCGTGGCAGGAGCGATCGAGAATTTCTCGCCGACCTTGGCGAGGAACTGTTCTTTGGTAAGGCCGTTCAGATCCTTCACCAAGCGGTTGTAATCCATGATGCGCAGTTGATCGTGCGGGAAGATGACGGCGAGGAAGTAGTTGTATTCCTTGTCGGGAGAGGGGCTGGGATCGTGCTTCATCTTCTCGGCTTTCGCGCGGGCTGCCGATGCGCTCCGGTGGTGACCGTCGGCGACATAGAGGAGCGGCACCTGCCGGAACGCCTCGTGTATCTTGGCGTTGAGCGCATGGTCACGAATGACCCAGAGGGTGTGGCGTATGCCGTCGTCGGCCACGAAATCGTATTCGGGCTGGTGCTTCGCCGTATAGTCGAAGACCATGGCGTCTATCTCTTTGCGGGCGCGGTAGGTGAGGAACACCGGCTCGGCATTGGCATTCTGCGTCACCACATGGCGCGTCCGGTCATCTTCCTTGTCCTTGCGCGTCAGTTCGTGTTTCTTGATAAGGTCGGCGTTGTACTCATCGGCCGATACGCAACCCACGATGCCGGTCTGCACATACTCATCCATCTTTTGCGCATAGATGTAGAAGCAAGGCTCTTTGTCTTGCACGAGGATGCCTTCGCGCATGAAGCGGTCGAGCGCCGCACGGCCCTGCGCATAGACGCGGTCGTCATGGATATCCACCTCGCGCGGCAGGTCTATCTCGGGGCGCGTCACATGGAAGAAAGACCACGGTTTCCCTTTGGCGAAGGCGGCCGCCTCCTCGGTGTTGACCACATCGTAGGGCAGCGCGGCGATCTCTTCGACGAGCGTCTTCGGTGGACGATAGGCTTTGAAGGGGCGAACGGTGACCATGACTCTCTCCTTTCGGTATCATTTAAGGAAGGAACCACATCGGGAGTCTTATACCGTTCCATCGCGGCGCTTGTCAAGGAGATATCTTTTTGTTGGTGCGCGGCGGAGTTTTTGGTAAAATGCTTTTCTCATTATCTTGACGGAGTTGAGTTATGGAACCTTTACGCATCGTCATCATCGGTGCCTCGGCGGCGGGGCTTTCGGCGGCGCAGGAGGCACGGAAGACCGATCCGACTGCCGACATAACGCTCGTTTCGGAGGAGGAACACCTTCCCTACCACCGGCCATCGCTCACTGAGCGCATCGGCGACGATACGGTGGAACAGCGCCCCAACTTCTATCTCCAGAGAGAATCGTGGTTCCATGAACAGAACCTGCGACTCCTCCGCGGGGTGAAGGCGACGAAGATAGATCCTGCCGCCCAGACCGTTTCTCTGGCGACCGGGGCGACCATCCCGTTCGACCGCCTCGTTCTCGCGATCGGTTCGATGCCCTTTGTCCCCCTAGCCGGCGCGCTCGAAAAGGAGCGGGTCTTCGCGGTGCGGACGCTCGACGATGCCCGCCGCGTGGCGCGCTGTGCCCAACAGTGCCGTGAAACGGTCATCATCGGTGGTGGTCTTCTCGGTCTCGAGGCGGCGAACGCGCTCCTCAAGCGCGGACACCGGGTCCATGTCATCGAACTTGCCGAACGGATGCTTCCCATGCAACTGGATCCCGAAGGTTCCCGCTTCTTCCAACGGATCGTCGAGAAGAGCGGCGTCGTGGTGCATCTCTCCGCTCAGACCGATCACCTCGTCGGGGATGAGAAGGCCGAAGGGGTCGCGCTCAAGGACGGTAGCGTCATAGCGGGCGATATGGTGATCTTCTCGGTCGGGGTGCGCGCCAACAGCGCCCTTGCGAAAGATGCAGGCCTTGCGGTGAATCGGGGGATCGTGGTCAACGAGCGGATGGAGACCTCGGTGCCGGGCATCTATGCCGCAGGAGACTGCGCCGAGTTCGGGCGAATACCCCAGCTGTGGATGCCGGCGGGCAAGGAAGGAACGGTCGCCGGGACCAACGCCGCGGGGGGATCGGCGGTCTTCCGGCCGGAGTCCTATCCGGCGGTGCTCAAGGTATTCGGCACTCAACTCTATTCGGCGGGCGACATCGGGCGTGACCCACAGGTCCCTTACGAGGTGCTTCGCTCCGCCGACGAAACGGCTGGTCGCTATGCGGCGCTCTTTTTCCGTGACGGCCGTTTGACCGGAGGCATCCTCATCGGGGACATCAAGAAGGCGGGTACGCTGTTGAAAGGCATCGCTGTCGGCCTCGATAGAGAGGCGGCCCGGCCAATGGTCGCGTAGGGCTACTGCCCCGCCACAGGACGAAAATCCTTCACATACAGTTGGAGCGACACCTCGCCGTTGAAGGTGTTGACGCGGGGAAAATAGACGATGTCAACGCGGTCGCCGACCGCAGGAAGGGAACGGTCGCCGGCAAGGCCGAAACCGATGGCGTTGAACTGGAACGAGGTCCCCTCTGCGGCGAGACGCCAGTGGAGATGCGCCCGGTTGATGACCGACTGCTTCTTGATGGTGAGATTGCGCGCGAGGAAGTTCGGCTCGGGGTTGTTCATGCCGAACGGCTCGAGTTGGAGAAGCGCCACGACGAGTTCCGGCGTGAGGCGCGGCAGATCAAGGACGGCGTCCACCTCGAGTATGTTGCGGTAATCATCCGGCGTAAGGCGCTCGGCGACCGTCTCTTCGAAGCGGCGCACGAAGGTCTCTACATTCTCTTCGCGGATGGTAAGACCGGCGGCGTACTTATGCCCGCCGTATTGAACGAGGAGCTCGTTGAGATGTTCGAGGACATTGTAAATGTGCAAAGACTGTATGGAGCGGGCGGAACCACGCCCGATGCCGCTTTCCACCGATATCATGATGGTCGGCTTGTAGTAGCGTTCGACGAGACGCGAGGCGACGATCCCGATGACCCCCGGATGCCAGTCGTGTGAGTGGAGGACGATGGTATGCTGCTTGTTGAGTCCCCGCTCTTCGACCATTCTCACCGCCTGATCGAAGATCTCGGCCTCGAGTTTTTGGCGGTACTCGTTGGTGACATTGAGCTCTTCGGCGATCTTGGCCGCTTGCTCGTAGGTCGGAGAGAGCAGGAGATCCACCCCTTTCACCGCGTTCCCGATGCGTCCGGCGGCGTTGAGGCGCGGGGCCATTTTGTAGGAGATGACCGCCGGGGTCACTTCGTCGAGCGACTTGAGTCCGCAGACATGGGCGAGCGCCACGAGTCCGGGCCGCTTGTTCTCGCGCATCTGCTGGAGTCCGTGCTTGACGAAGATACGGTTGGTCCCTATGAGCGGCACCATGTCGGCGACGGTGCCGAGCGCGACGATGTCCATATGTTCTTTGAGGTTCGGCAGCTGACCGCGGAAAAAGCCGTCCTTTTCTACCGTCTTTTTGAGCACCATGAGGAGCGAGAAGGCGACGCCGACCGCCGCCATCTCCTTGAACGGGTAGCAGCAGTCCTCGAAGTGCGGGTTGATGACCGCGATGGCGTCGGGTATCGTTTCTCCGATGTGGTGGTGATCGGCGATGATGATATCGAGGCCCAGCTGGCGCGCATAGCGCACCTCCTCGATGCTCGTGATGCCGCAGTCGACCGTGATGACCACCTGTCCCCCTTCGGTGGCGATCTCTTCGAGCGTATAGGTGTTGAGCCCGTAGCCGTCCTCGAGACGGTGCGGGATGTAGTAATGGACATCGGCGCCGAGCACCCGCAGGAACTGGTACATGAGGACCGTCGAGGTGATCCCGTCAACATCGTAGTCGCCGTAAATGACGATGCGTTTGCGCGCTTTGACCGCCTCGACGATGAGTTCCGAAGCCTTCACCGCGTTTTTGAGCAGAGAAGGATCGGGCAAACTGCGCAGTTTCGCTTGGAGGAAAAGGCTTGCCGACTCGACATCGTCTATGCCGCGGTTCGCGAGAACCTGTGCCACGGTCTCGGAGATGCCGAGCGTTTTCGAGATCCTGCTTACCTTTTCACTGTCCGCATCGAGCAGTACCCATTCCTTTTTCATCAAGTCAGGTCGCCTTATGCTTCATGTACCGATCAATCAGCACGGTGATGGGGCTCGCCACATAGATGGAACTGTAGGTGCCGACGACGATGCCGATGCACATCGTGAAGGCGAATCCCCAGATGATGTCGCCGCCGAGCAGAAGAAGGGTGAACACCACGATGAAGGTCATTACCGAGGTGATGATTGTGCGGGAGAGCGTCTCGTTGATGCTGATGTTCACCTTTTCAAGAAGCGTCGAACCCTTCTTCGGGTTGCCGAGATTCTCACGGATACGATCGTAAATGACGACGGTGTCGTTGAGCGAGTAGCCGATCATCGTGAGGAGCGCCGCGACGATGGTGAGATCGAAGGTCACCCGGAACGCGACGAGGATGCCGAGCGTTATCATGGTGTCGTGAAACAGCGCGATGATGGCACCGGGCGCCGACTGGAAGTTGAAGCGGAGCGCGATGTAGATGAGAAGCGCGATGAGGGTGTAGAAGATGGCGAGCGCCGTGTCGGTACGCAGTTTCTTGCCGACCTTGGGGCCGACCAGCTCGACGCGCTGGATGTCGGCCTTGGTGCCGCTCTTCTGCTCGACCGCCGCGATGACGGTGCTTGTGAAGCTCTGAAGGAACACCTTGTAGATATGGCGGTCGCCGACCTGCGCATATTCGCTCTGCCCGGTAAGCGGCACCGAGAACTTCTGTATCGTCTCGACGAGGCGGTCCTTGTCCACCGGTTTGTCGAACCAGAGTTCGATCCGGTCGCCGACCTCGACATTGAAGTGCTTCTTGATGAGGTTCGCCTCGGGAAAGGTCTTTTGCGCCTCGGCGATCGCCTTTTCGACCTCGTTCGCGTCGGCGAGCGAGACGGAGGGGAGTTTTATCACGAACTCGTCGTCGTGTCCCTCGAACTGCTGGATCTCGACGCCGTCGAACGACGAAAGCGCCGAGCGGACGCCGGCGATGTCGATGTTGGCTATCTTTATCTGGATCTCAGTGCCGCCTTTGAAGTCGACGCCGTAGTTGGGGCCGACGACGACGAGGAGCACGATGCCCGCGATGACGGCGATGGTGGAAATGACGGCGAAGACCTTGAACTTGCCGACGAAATCTATGTTGAGCGTCTGTTTGATGAGTTCCATGGCATCCTCCCGTGACTACACCGAGACCTTCTTGATCCCTGCCTTGATGAGCAGGTGGAAAATGACTTTGGTGACATAGACGGCGGTGAACATCGAAGAAGCGATACCGAGCAGGAGCGTTATCGCGAATCCCTTCACGGTGCCGCTGCCGAAGTTCCAGAGGAAGAATCCGGCGATCGCCGTCGTCAGGTTCGAGTCGAATATCGCCGAAAATGCCCGTTCGTAGCCGAGTTCGAAGGCCGACATGAACGAGTGGCCGTTGCGCAATTCCTCACGGATGCGTTCGTTGATGAGCACATTCGCGTCGACCGCCATGCCGATGGTGAGCACGATGCCGGCGATGCCGGGAAAGGTGAGCGTCGCGCAAGGCGGCCATGAAGGCGAGTATGAAGAGCACATTGAGGGCGAGCGCGATGTCGGCGATGAGACCCGACAGGCCGTAGTAGACGATCATCGCGAGTACGACGACGCCCAGACCGACCGCGATGGATATCTTTCCTTTGTGGATCGAGTCGGCGCCGAGGCTGGGTCCGACGGTGCGGTTCTCTTCAAAGGTGACCGGCGCGGGGAGCGAGCCGGCGCGCAGGACGAGCGCGAGGTCCTTCGCTTCCGAAAGGGTCGTGTTGAAGTCGTTCATCGAGTTGAGCGTGATCATCGCGTGGCCGCCGGCTATCTTCGTCTGGATAACCGGTGCCGAGTTGACGCGGTTGTCGAGGACGATCGCCATCTTCCGTTTGACGAACTTGCCGGTGACCTCTTCGAATATCTGAGCGCCGTTGCGATCGAACGACAGGCTGACATAGGGACGGTTGCGTTGCTGGTCAACCTCGACGCGGGCGTCGGTGAGCATGTCGCCGGTGAGGTAGGCCTTCTTGTAGAGGAGCCACGACTGATACATCTTCTTGCCGCCTTCGCGGAAGGTCTCTTCGAGGAGGAATTCGGTGCCTTCGGGCGCCTTGTCCTTGATCCAGTTGAGCAGAAGGTCCTTGTCCTCGGAGACGGCGTAGTGGTAGGAGAGCATGGCGCCGTCCGAGGTCTGGCCGCGCCCCTGATGGAGCGTGATGCCCTGCGGCACATCGGCGACATTGGCGAGCGGATCGAGATCTTCGGCGGCGATCTTGAACTCGAGTTGCGCCGTCTGCCCGATGATGGAGCGGGCCCGCTCGATGTCCTTGTAGCCGGGCAGTTGGATGAGTATCGAGTTGGAGCCCTGCTTGACGATGACCGGCTCCTTGAGACCGAGCGCGTCTATGCGGCTCCGGAGCGTCTCGAGCGCTTGGTCCACCGACGACTCGCGAAGGTTCTTAATGTAGTCCTCACGCATCGTGAGTTCGTAGGTGAGCCCGTCCTGCGCCGTCTTGCGGAACGCGGGGAAGTAGTCGATGACCTTGTCGCGGAACCGGTCGGCGTCGGCGTCCGATTGGAGCGTTATGCGGATGATCGGTTCGACCGGATCGGCCTTTATCGCGGCGTAGGGGATCTTCTCCTCTTCCATCCGCTTGGCGATCTCGTCGGTCTGGCGGTCCACGCGGTCCTGCACCGCTTTCTCGACATCGACCGACAGAACGAAGTGAATGCCTCCCTTGAGATCGAGACCGAGGTTGAGCCCCTCGTTTATCCTGTTGAGGATCGGGTACTTGTCCCGGTCCATGAACGACGGCAGAAGCATGACGACGGCCGCGATGATAAGTGCCAGAATGAACAGGCCGCGCATCGTCCAGTTCTTTTCCATGGGCGTTTCTCCTTATCTTGACCTTATCTCAGTTCTCCGGCTTGCCTTCGGGAGCGTCCCCTTCTTCTTCCTGCACCTTCGAGACGACGGCGCTCGTCTGCAGGGAAACGCCCACCTTGGGCGCCACCTCGACCTTGAAGAGGGTCGGTTTCACCTCGACGATGCGGCCGAAAAGCCCCGACGAGGTGAGCACACGGTCGCCTTTCTGAAGCGCGTTCAGCATCTCCTGATGCTTCTTCTGCTGTTTCTTCTGGGGCATGATGACGAGAAGATAGAAGATGACGAAGATGATGATGAAGGGCAGAAGCATGTTGACGATGGCGATCGCGCCGCCCGACTGCGGCGCCGCCTGACCGACAAGCGCCTCAAAAGTGCCTGAAATAATTGAATTATTCAACGCGCTCTCCGTGTCAAAGACTATAAGGCGAGGGATACTAACCCAGAAGCGCCGAATAGGCAAGATTTTTGTAGGAAAACGCCCGGCAGGGCAAAAGGTCAATTTCCGAACAGTTGTTCCCGCTGGCCGTACACTTCGTCGCAGGTGAAGTCGTCGGGGACGCGGACATAGATGAAGGTGCTGTCTTCGTTGCGGATGGTGCTCTTCTTTTGGCTCTTGAGGGTCGGGTTGGTCGCGTCAACGGTGTACTGGTCGTCGGTCCAATTGACTCCCCCCTCGATGCGATCGGGGTTCGAACCGAGGCCGTAGATGCCGTCGCCGGGGGTGTAGGGGCCGGTGCGTTCGTGCGAGAGGCGGTGAACGAGGTACATATCGCCCTTGATGCGCGCCGAGGTGAAACCGAGGGTGAAGGCGGGGTGCCCGTCCTCGTCGTGATCGAAGATGCGGTTGTCACTGGCGCTGTTGGGTATCGTGTGGGTCTCGGGGTCGTTCATCTTGAGCATGCCGCGGTGTGCCCCTGATCGGGTCTCGGCGAAGGGTTTCTTGCCGGTTTCGTCG
>CAYNMQ010000007.1:0-3575 GCA_964398245.1 uncultured Spirochaetales bacterium
GCGCGATGAGGCGGCCTACATCTACAACGCCCCGACGCCGCAGGAATACGAACTCTACTTCTGAGCGCTAGATCAGCGAACAGCCACAGCCGCCGTGTGAACCTTTCGCACTGTCCTCGTCTGCCGGGGACATCTCGTCGGATGGCGGCTCGTCGGAAACCTCCCCGTCGTTTTCAATCTCTCCTTCATCGCCCACAATGAGGGTATCTATGATGTCCGGCGTTTCGTCGCGGTCGATCACCTGATCGTCGAGAACGATCTCTTCTTCCGAGGCGGCGCCGTCATCGGTGACCAATTCTTCGTCGGCGCTCTCGTCGGGAAACGCTCCGCTGTCGCTCTCTTCGTCCGGCGACAGAATGGTGTCCTCTTCCTCAACAGAATCGTCGCCCTCGGTGGAAACTTCATCGTCACTTGTCTCATCGAAATCAGGAAGAGCATCTTCTTCACTCGGCTCCTCGTCAGGCGTCTCTTCGAACGGCTCAAGGCCGAACCATCCGAAGATACCCGCAAGAAGCGCTTTCCTTGTTTCGGAGTCAACGATCGTCTCGAACGGGAAGCCGAGCGCCGCGACCTTGTGTGGAATGGTCATCACCGCCCCCGCACCACCGCTGGTCCCGTCGCCATAGCGGAGGAAGGTAAGCCCCGCAGGCGCTTCGATGAGGTCGGGGTAGTTCGCGTCGTAGACAAAGGTCCCATCGTCGAAAACGAGGGTGCCGTCGAATACTGCCGCACCACCCGCCGCGGTCGCCGCCTGATAGGTCTCCGCATCGTCGCCGAGGTAGGAAAGCCCAAGGCAATCGGTAAAGAAGGTTCGATCGGCGACGGAGCCTTTTTCGAACAGGTCCCAGCCATACTCGGAGCCCGAAAGGAAGAGGATGCCGCCACTTTCGAGATAGGCGCACACCTGCGCCTGTTCGGCGGCGGTGAAGCTCTCGTCGGCCGTTGACTGCTCTCCGGCGAACCAGACGACCGCATCGTATGCTTCGAGCGTCACCGCGCCGAGCCCTGTTTTCTGTACCGTGTCGAACGGGAAACCGAGCGCCGCAAGCGCTGCGGCGTGAGCGACGACATAGTCGTAGGCGTTCATCCGCTCAAGGCGCATGCGGACGACCGAACCGAGGCCATAGGCCGCAAGGTCTTCGCTCGGCAGTTGGTTGCGGTCGAGCCGCGTAAAACCGTCCACGATGAGCACCTGCGCCACACTGTTCTTCGGCCGCACCGCGACCACTGGCGAGGGGAACGAACGGCCGCCGGCGTTGACCGCCACGACGCGGAAATAGGTGGTTTGATCAGCGGAGAGGTTATCGAAGAGAACGGTCGTTCCGCTTACCGTCACCCCTTCGTCGAAGGCATACCCGTCGGCGCTCTGCTGCACGAGATAGCCGGTCGCCGCGTCGCCATGGAGCGAGCGCGGCGTTGCAAGTGGCGCCTCCCACGAGAGACGCACGCTCCCCTTCCCTACCGTGATCGCCCGCACCCCTCTCGGTACATCGGGAGGATAGACGGTGCTCGTTCCGTCGCGGTTCGCAAAGTATTGGATCACCGCGTGCGTCGCCGCGCGCGTCGCTATGGCGCGGAACCGCGGATCGCGGAGCGCGTTCGAGTCGGTGGTATTGTCGTGAAAGGCAAGTTCTATGAGGCAGGCGGGCATTTCGTTGTTGTAACTCGGGTTCAGTTCTCCGAACCATGCGCTGTAGAGGCCGATGCCCGACACGGGCCATGCCGGATCCCACCCCTCGCGGAGTGCCGCGACCACGCCGTTATGAAGGAGCGTCGCAAGTTCCTCGCTCCCCGCCTGCGCCGCCGGTTCCCAGCCGGTGCCGGGATCGTTCGGACCATAGACATAGGTCGAGGTACCGCGGGCGTTGCCGTTGTAGGCGTTCGAGTGCCACGAGATGAAGACGCTGTCGTCCCAACCTACCTCGTTTTCCCACGCCGCCCAGCGCGAACGGGTCGTCACATCGTCGGAGTTATCACCGGTCGAGGTGTCGTAGATGGTTGTCGGCGCACCGAGTAGTTGCGTGTGATAGCGCGCCGCCTCCTCCCCGTGAGGCCGTCCCGAAACACCGCCGCCGCGATCGATGACGCCCGCTCCGCCGCCGAAACGCACCGCATCGGCGATGACATAACTACCGCCGATCGAGGGATCGGCGATGAGCGTTACTGAGCCGCTATCAGGATCAAGTCCGGCGTTGAACGGAAACTCGCCGAGCGGAAACCAAGTGTTTCCGTGGTGCCGCTGATCGACGGTCACCGTGGTCATCCCACCGGCATGGCGCACTTCATACCGCGCCGCCGGCGCCCGGTCAGAGAGGGCGCGGAACGATACATACACCGTGTAGCGGCCGGCCACTGGTATGTTGGGCGTCCAGCGGGCCCAGCGCCCCGCGGCGGGGGTCGTCGCGCGGTAGTGCCCCGCCTCGAATGGGTTCTGCCCCGTCACGAGCGGCACCATTAGGCGCCCCCAACCGCTCCCCGACGATTCCCACCACCCTGCCGATTCTTCATAGCCATCGTCAGTATCGTCGACCGTGACCGATGAGAGGTTACGGTCGGTCTCACGGACCGTCAGGACCAGTGCCCCAGCGTTGCGCAGAAGCGGGGCAAGGTAATAGGAGACGATCTCGGCGTTCGAAAAGTCCTCGACGAGATTTATCGTGTTGCTGCGCTGGGTCGTCCACGCACTACCGGTGTAGTACCAGCCGTGACCGGCGCTGAGATACACCGTTTTTCCGGCAAGCGCGCCGCCGCTTCCGGTCGGCGCACCGCGCGGAAAGCCGACACGCGAATTTTTCGGCACCGACGCCGACTCATAGGGCTTCTGCGGCGCCGGCGGCAGTTGCGGCAGAAACGAACGGATGTCGCGCCACGAGGTTTCGCCCGGATAGCGCGCGAGAATGACGAGATGCTTGAACGGGAATCGTTTCTGTCCCCCAAAAATGGTCGCAAGGCGGCTCATCTCGCCCACCTGCGCCTCGGTTATCGCGGTCCCCTTCGGTATCGTCATCCGTAGAGAGAGAACCTGCCGCGAGGCATCGAGCGACGCACCGTTGATCGAAAAATCGCTCAGTATCTCCTGCGACCGCCACACCGCGGCGAGGTCCTCGGTCGCAATCTCCTGCGCCGCGAGCGAGAACCACACCACCATCATAATGGATGCCGCCGCCGTTCGCATGGCTACCTCCGCGCTTTGCTCCGGTACTCACGGTTATACTACTCTTTTGCCCTTTTTTGCAACCAATTCCATTTTCTTGCCTCTTTTCACGGGACAAGATATAGTGAAAGGGTTTTTTGAGCATCTTAACGGGGGAAAAACCATGAGGAGACAGCTTCCTTGGCTCTGCGCGGCGCTTATCGTTCTCTCCTTCGCCTGTGACGGCGGCACCAAGAACAAAGTGAAGGACGACGCGGCGATCGGAGACGACGACATCCTTCTCGGCGATAGCGACGATCTGCTGACACCTGACGCCGACTTTTCGCTTACCTGCGACAATGGCACTATCGACGGCGGCGAGCCGTGCGACGGCAACACCGAGCTCTGCACGACGATAGACCCGACCCTCTACAGCGGCGGC
>CAYNMQ010000007.1:3675-22031 GCA_964398245.1 uncultured Spirochaetales bacterium
AAGGCGAAGTGCAAAGAGGACTGCTCCGGCTACGACACCGCCACCTGCGACGAGATACCGCACGAATGCGGCAACGACATCAAAGAAGGCCCCGAAAAGTGCGACGGCGACGCCAAGAACTGCGTCGAGATAGATGCGAACAAATACAGCGGCGGCAAGGCGAAGTGCAAAGAGGACTGCTCCGGCTACGACACCGCCACCTGCGACGAGAAACAGCCCGAGTGTGGCAACAACATCATCGAGCAGGGCGAGATCTGCGACGGCGGCACCAAGAATTGCGTTTCGCTCAGCGTCGACTTCATCGGCGGCACCGCCTTCTGCAGGAACGATTGCTCCGGCTGGGATACCTCGACCTGTATTACCGCAGCGATGTGCGGCAACGATACGCTCGACAACGGCGAGACCTGCGACAAGGGAGCCAATAGTACGACCAAGGTCAAGAACTGCGTCGAGATAGACCCCTATTCCTTCTCGGGCGGCAAGGCGAAGTGTAACGCGACCTGCGACGGCTGGGACACCTCGACCTGCGACGAGATCGCTCCCGATCAAGATACGGTGGACAACGACATCGTGGTTGATGATGGCGTTCCCGATATCGACACCGCCTGCACCAACGATTGTTTAGTCCCCAACCAAGAACGCTGTTTCAACGAGACGGCACAAAAGTGCCAACAGGGTTGGGATGGTTGCTACCACTGGTCGAATCTTGACATTTGTTATCAGAAAAATCCTCCGCAAACTTGTCAGTTCGACGGCACCGACGCCTATTGTGTCGCATCGTGCACCAGCGACTGCACCGCCGATGACCGTCGCTGCAACCCGACCTATCCCGATCAGGTCGATCTCTGCGCGCAGGGACGCGACGGTTGTTACCACTGGACCTACTATGAGGACTGTTCCTACTGGGGCATGATCTGCGTTGACCCGGGCCTCGCCGGGTGTGAGTATCCCGACACTTCCCAGACCGATACCATCGGCACGAATAGCGCCTCGTACACCGGTGGGGATCGGTTGAAGGGAAACTACTTTTCCTGTACCACTACGCGATCACTCACTGAGATACAAACCTATATGGCCTTCCGCGGCGGCCTCAACATCACTTACGCGCTCTACTATTCTTCAACACAAAACGGCACCTACTCTCTCGGATACCAACAAACGGTCAATCATTACTCGAGCAGTGGTGCTCCCGGCTGGTATAGTTCAGGAGATATCTACTGGGGCCTGACCAGCGGGAACTACTACTTCATCGGGGTGTATTTCGGCACCACCGACAATGCATCCTACCCTGATCCGACCTACTACTACTCAACCTCGCTCACCACCACCCCGCTCGCGTTCGGCACCCATCTCGGTGGCGGGGAATCGAGCACCTACGCGAGCCTGCCGAACTCCATCACTACCATTGACAATCAGTATGGTTATTACATGCAGATAACGACCGAATAAATGTTGCGTTTTCTGTTTCTTTCTCTCATCGTGTTCCTTGCCTCTTTCTCTCTTTCAGCCTCCTCGCCTTCTAAACCGGCTCTCAAGGAAAAACCTCTCCCGCCGCTCGGCACCTACTACCTCTATATTGATCCGACAACTCCCCGCTATCTCATTGAAAAGGCGCTTGCCAAGAAGTGGCAGGTCGCCTTCCTTTTCGATCAACGGCAGGCGGCGTGGCTCCGCGAGATCATTCCCTCTTTGCAGGGAACTTCGCCTGTCGTCTTTCTGCAGGGAACACTCTCGCCGATGGAAGAGCACCGGCTTCGCGAAACGCTCGATTTCTTCAACTACGAGGCCGTTCTCGTTCATATCAAGAAGAAAAAGGGGGAGACGCTTCCTGCTCTGCCGGTAAAAGGAACGCTTACCCTCGAACAGACGACGGAGAAAGGAAAGGTCGTGTTCACGCTGCAACGCGGGAAACAACCGCCCGAAACGGCGACGATGCTTTCGCCGCTCGACGAACGCGCCTTCGGCAAGCCGTTCTCCGTGGCGGCGGGAATCCTTTTTCCCCGCTACGGATTCCGCTTCGTCTCGATAGAAAAAGCGGCCGAGGCCAATTCCCGTGCCGGAGACCGGATCGTCGTCTTCGGCGCCAAGGAAAAAGAGATAGAGAAATTTATTGAGAAATGGTGACTTGTCGCTACAATGAGAGCCGATTATGAAAGAGTCGAAACGGAGGAACGATATGCGTAGTTCGGTATTTTTCACAGTGGTTATGGCGGCGACGCTCCTCGCCGCGGCCGAGGAAGGATGGCAGATCACCGAAGAGGTGACGGTGAACGGGAGCACCGTCGTCAAACGCTCCTACCTTACCGACCAGACCATCAAGGTGGTCAACGAAGCGCCGACCGGAAGCACTGAGACGATCGTGGACCTCGCGAACGACAAGGTAACTATCATCAATCATTTTCAAAAAACATTTCAGGTCTCGAAGCTTTCCGATTATCTCAAGTTCGCGGAAAACATCGCGAACGGGCTCAAAAACAGCGGCTATGCCGACCCTGAAAAACTCGACCCAAAGATCGCTTTCGTAAAAAAAGGGCCCGAAAAAGTAGGAGGCTGGGATACTATCCGCTATCTCGTCACGGTGGACGGTAAGGAGTATCAAGAGATCTGGGTGGCACCGGCGCTCAAAACGAGTCCGATCGTCGAACTGCGGAAAAAATACGCCGCTTATCTCCCTGAAACGCTCGTCAAATACCGCGTTCTTGAGGAGAAGATAAAGGATAAGGCGGCTTCCGAAGGACTCATCGTCAAAAGCGTCAAGATACCGCTCAACAAAAAACTGCCGCGGGTCGAACAGACGATGAAAGATATCGCGCCGCTCGTCCTTTCCCCCACTCTCTTCGCCGTCCCGAAAGGGTACGCCGACAAAACGATCCCTGCGGCGCCCGCCGCCAAGTAGCCGGCCTCACGATACGAGGATCCCCTCCATTACGCCTCTCAACGCGTTCGTGAGGAAGATCTTCCCCTGCCGCAAGAGGGTCGCATCGAACGGTTCCTCACGGACCGTATGGCCGGAAGCTCTCAGCATGGTCACAAACTTGCTCCGGCAGATACCCTCAAGGATCGCGCCGTCGGCCGGCGGGGTGAAAACGGCACCGCCGCACACGAGGAAGACATTGGTGTAACTCCCTTCATAGACCTGTCCCGAATCGGCATCCACCAGTATCGCCTCTTCGCCTGCGGATAGACCGAATTCGGGGCGCGGGAAGGTCTTCCACCGCCCCAGCGGATGTTTCACCCTAATTACCCGACATTTCAAGGTTTTCCCTGTTTCCGGCATCGGATCGAGCGTCACCTCCCAGCGCGCGGTGTCAGCATAACAGGCGATGCGACAGCGAAACGGGACCTCGCTATCTTGAAACCTCGCTCCAAGTTCGGTTTCGAGAGCTTTTGCATCGAAAGGTACGCCGAAATGGCGCGCATGCGCGGCAAGCGGGGGGAAATGTTCCTCCCGCCAGACGAGTCGACGATCGACGGAGAGTCCGGTGGTGAAAAAACCCCGCGTCCCCTCAGGAAACAAGTTTGACCTCGGGGAAGATGTTGAAGAACGACCTTGTTTTCACCAGCGTCTCGTCATATTCCCGCTCCGGGTCGGAATCGGCCACGATACCGCCGCCGGTGAAGTAATAGAGCTCGTCCGCTTGCTTCTGGATGGTCCGTATCGCGATGTTGAACGCCATGTCGCAGTGATAACCGATCCACCCGATGGAACCGGTATAGACGCCGCGCCGGCAGCCCTCGAGCTCGGCGACGATCTCCATGGCGCGGATCTTCGGGGCCCCGGTGATAGAAGCGCCCGGGAACATCGCCATCATGAGGTCAGCGCGCCGAGCCGGGTCTATCGTTCCCTGAATCACGGAAAAGAGGTGATAGAGTGTCTGAAAGGTATCGAGCGAGGCATGTTGTTTGACTTTGACGCTCCCGACCTGCGCGACCTTCCCGATGTCGTTGCGCACCACATCCACGATCATCGAGAGTTCGGCAAGATCCTTTTCGCTCGAGAGAAGCTGCTTGCGAAGCGCCAGATCGCGTTCCGGGTCATTCGCCCGCCCGATGGTCCCCTTGATGGGGTAGCTTTTCACCGTGGAGCCGTAGAGGGTGAAGAAACATTCGGGAGAAAGAGAGAGCAGTTCGGTGCCGCCATAGGAGCCGTATGCCGCAAAATCAACAGGATTCTTGAGCACATATTGCATGAAGAGATCGGCGGTCGTGGCGGAGGTGCGGATCCGTATCGGATAGGCGTAGTTGACCTGATAGACATCGCCGGCCCTGATATAGGCGATGATACGGCGGACCGCCCGCAGATAGTCCTCTTTGGCGACCAGCGCATGCGCGGTAACGGCATCCTCCGAAGGCGCGAGGAACAGCGCGGCAGGCGGAAGAGCCTCTATCTCGGCGAGAAGCGTCGCTTTCCGCTCCTCCACCGAACGGACCGAGCGATCGGTGTCAAGGAGCACCAGATAGGCCTCCTGCTCGAAGTGGTCGCACACGATGAAGGTGTCGCTGAAAAAGAAGGCGAGGTCAGGAAGGTCCACGATCCTCTGCGGCGCAAGGCCGACCCGTTCGAGATACCGACAGGCATCGTAGGCGATGAAGCCGACGGCGACGCCGGAAAAAGGGGTGTTCCGCCGTTCGCTCCCCGGTATCGGCGCGCAGATGCGCCGGAGCACCTCCTCAAAGGCGCAGCGCCGATGCTCCACGACACGCCCCCGGTGGTCGGTGATGAGACACATGCCGTCACCATAGAGGCACCCGACAAGCGGATCGGCGGCGAATATCGAGAACCGCCCGAAGAAATCGCGCTGGTTGAGCGAGGCGAGAAAGAACCTCCCCTCGCGCGCCGCGGTGAGCCGTGAAAGAAGGTAGAGCGAACTTGAAAGCGCAAGCGGCTCGACCGTTACGGCGCGGATCGAAAAGAACGGTTGATCAGAACTCATACCGCATCCGGAGATAGTTGTCCATCATGTGGTAGCCATACTGAGAGAGGAACGATTCGGGGTGATACTGCACCCCCTCCATGAGCGGATACGCCCGGTGACGAAGCCCCATGACGAGGCCGTCCCGGCTTTCCGCGGTGACCTCGAACACGGTGGGATCGAACGATGTGACCGCCAGCGAATGGTATCGCGCCGCCTTGAAGGAGGAAGGGATGCCGGCGTGGATGCCGACATTGCGGTGGTAGATCGCTTCCTTCTTCCCGTGCACCGGTTCGCGCGGGGCCACCGTCCCCCCATACAGGTGCGCCATCGCCTGCAGGCCGAGACAGACGCCGAGGATCGGTACCCTGTCTTTGAAAGAATCTATCGCCGCGAGCGATATGCCGCTGTCGGCAGGTCCTTTGGGGCCCGGCCCCACGATGAGATGCGTCCACGGTCCTCGCATAAGGTCCTCGACCGAAGCGGCGTCGTTGCGCATCACCGTCACCGCGGCGCCGAGCGAAGCGGCAAGATGATAGAGGTTGTAGGTGAACGAGTCGTAGTTGTCGATGAGGAGAACCTGCGGCGCGCTCATCGCTCGACGCGGTAGTTGGGCGCCTCTTTCGTGATGATCACATCGTGAACATGCGATTCCTTGAAGCCGGCGTCGGTGATGCGAATGAATCGCGCATTCTTGCGGAGGGCAAGCAGATCCCTCGCTCCGAGGTAACCGAAACCGGCGCGGAGACCCCCCGCGAGCTGATAGATGGTCTCGGCAACGGGTCCTTTGTAAGCCACGCGGCCTTCGATCCCTTCGGGAACGAACTTCTGCTCTTCGCGTATCCCCTCCTGGAAATAACGATCGCTCGATCCCTGCTTCATCGCGCCGAGAGAACCCATGCCGCGGTAGAGTTTATAGGTGCGTCCCTGATAGAGCACTGTCTCGCCCGGCGATTCCTCGGTCCCGGCGAACATACCGCCCATCATGACGGCGTCGGCCCCTGCGGCGAGCGCTTTGACGATATCGCCCGAGAACTTGATGCCCCCGTCCGCGACGAGCGTTTTACCCCGTTTGTGGACCGTCCCGGCAACCTCGAGAACCGCCGACAACTGCGGGAACCCGACGCCGGCGATGACCCGGGTGGTACAGATAGAGCCGGGGCCGATACCCACTTTGATGATATCGGCGCCCGCATCGAGGAGCGCCTCGGCTCCTTCGGCGGTCACCACATTGCCTGCCATGAGCGCGAGGGACGGCCACCGTTTCTTGATGGCACGCACCCGTTCGATGACATTCCTCGAATGACCGTGCGCCGAGTCGAGCACGAGCAGGTCCGCCCCCGCCTCGACAAGCGCTTCGGCCCGTTCGCGCGCGCCATCGGTCGCACCGCCCGCCGCGCCGACGAGGAGCCGGCCGAACGCGTCCTTCGCCGCATTGGGGAATTTCTCCTGATTCTCGAGGTCGCGGGTCGTGATGAGACCGATGAGCTCTCCTTTCTTGTCCACCACGAGCAGTTTTTCGATGCGGTGCTGATGCATGAGCCGTTTCGCCTCTTCGACCGAGCATTTGTCCTGCACCGTCACCAGCTTCGTCGTCATCACTTCCTTCACCTGCTTGGAAAGGTCGGTCTCGAAGCGGAGATCGCGGTTGGTGATGATGCCGACGAGCTTGTTCTTCTGCGTAACCGGGATGCCCGAGATGCCGTTTATCTTCATGAGATCGAGCGCATCGAGAAGCGTCTTGTCGGGCGCTATCGTGATCGGCTGGGTGATGACGCCGCTTTCGGAACGCTTCACCGCCTTCACCTCGCGCGCCTGATCCTCGATCGGCATGTTCTTGTGAATGACGCCGATGCCTCCCTCGCGCGCCATCGCGATCGCCATGCGGTGTTCGGTGACCGTGTCCATCGCCGCGCTCATGAAGGGAACATTGAGCGTCACCTTCTCGGTGAGCCGCGAGGAGAGCGACGCCTCTCCCGGCAGCACCTCCGAGTAGGTCGGCACGAGCAGGACATCGTCGAAGGTAAGCATCGTCGGAATGTCTCGGCGTTCGGCGTCCATGGCCTCTCCCCTGCGAAGAACGATAATGGCGCATTGTATAGACGGGACATTCTCTGTCAACGAAAACGCATCTTTCTCTTTTCTTTTCTCCGCGAGGCGTATAGAATGAAGCCGCAACAGCCATGCGAGGCGAGCGATGCTGCCGGCAGGATGGTCAAGCGACGCACGAAGGATGGATGCGGAAGCGGTTTCGCGGGGGATCCCTTCTCTTCTGCTCATGGAGAATGCGGCCTTCTCGCTCTATGAGACGGTGAACGATCTGCTCCGCCGGGAGTCGTTCGACGCCGTGGTCGTCTTTGCCGGCAAAGGGGGCAACGGCGGCGACGGGATGGCGCTCCTTCGCATCCTTGCCGAACGGGGATGCCGCGCGCCGCTCAGGCTCGTTCCCCTGTTCTCTCCCGACGAGCTTTCGGGGGATGCCGCGACGAATTTCCGTCTCCTTCCCTCTTCCGTGAAAATCCTCCGGTCATACCGGTCTCTCTCGGGAAAGATCCTCTTTGTGGACGCCCTGCTCGGCACCGGGCTTTCCTCCGGCCTTTCGGCCCCCTTCCTCGCCGCCGTCCGTTTCATCAATGCCTATCCCCGCAGGAAAGTCGTCGCGGCCGATGTGCCGACCGGTCTTTCGGGCGACACCGGAGAGACGCTCCCCGAGGCGGTGAAGGCCGACATCACCGTGAGCTTCGGTTTGGTGAAGGCGGGGCTCTTCCTCGGCGCCGGCCCCGACCATGCCGGCGAGGTGCGTCTCGGCTCCATCGGCGTACCGGCGCAGCAGACCTCTTTTGCCCTTCTCGAAGAGAGCGACTTCGTTCCGCCTGAGATTCCGCCGAGCGCCCACAAGCGGACGAACGGACGCCTTCTCGTCATCGGCGGCGATCCCTCGAAGATCGGCGCTTCTTTCATCGCCGCGGAGGCCTTTCTTTCCGCGGGCGGAGGTCTCGCCACCGTCGCGGTTCCCGACCGGGCGCTCCTGCGCCTTGCGGGCCGCTACCCCGCCGTCATGCTCATCTCGCCGGAGGAAGCGATGGCACACCCCGAACGGTGGGATGTGATCATCTGCGGCCCCGGCCTTCATCTTCTGCCAAGCGACCTGGTACGCTTTCTCGTCGCCGCCCCGGCGCGTCTTATTCTCGACGCCGGCATATTCGATCATCTCGACCTTTCTCTTCTGAAGAGACTCTCCCGCCGGGAGGTGGTGTTCACGCCTCACCCGGGAGAGCTTTCCCGGGTCACGACCCGGCTTGGCATCACCGGCTCGTGGCACGAACAGGTGACCCGCTTCCCGCTCTCCGCGCGACAGGTGCTGTATGCGAAAAACGCATCCTCATGGATACGCCATAAAAATCGAGCAGTTATCATTCCCCACGGGGCCCGGGGGCTTTCGTTCGGCGGCACCGGAGACGCGCTTGCCGGCATCATCGCCGCCTACGCCGGGCGGATGGGCGATCTTTTCCAAGCGACGATGAACGGCGCGCTTCTGCACCGCCGGGCGGGTCTTTTGCTCGAAACCGAACTCTCACCGACCTTCCACCGCATTTCAGCGCTCATTGACCTCGCCGGGAAGAGCGGCCGCCATTTCGAAGAGCAGAGGCGCCGATGAGCGAACAGAGGCTTCGCTTTTTGTCGAAAAACGAGAGCGAAACCGAGCAGTTCGGGAAAGATCTGGCCCGCCGGCTCGCACCCGGCGCCCTTGTCACGCTCGATGGAGAACTCGGCTCCGGGAAAACGACCCTGGTCGCCGGGATCGCCACCGCCTACGGCGTTCCCCGCACGGCGATACAAAGCCCCACCTATGTCCTTCTCCGCTGCTATTTCGAAGGCACAACGCCCCTTTATCACTGGGATTTTTACCGCATCGCCGATGTCGAAGAACTGGCGGTCGCCGACTTTCGGGAACTGCTTCTCGAACGCACCGCCGTCGTGTTCATCGAGTGGGCCTCCCGCTTCCGGCGCGCGTGGGATTTCTTTCTTCCCCGCCACGAGATAACCATTACCGAAGGAGACGATCATGGAACGCGGCACATTGACCTCTTATCTCGAGACTGACCGCTCCTTCGTTCCTTTTCAGGAAACCCTCCTCTTGATGAAGAAGCACCGCCCTTTGCTCGTTTGGTCGCTCTTCGTTTTCCTCCTCGTCTTTCTCGTTTCGTTCCTCCTGCTTCCCTTCTTCACCAGAACGGTGGAGGCGAGCGTTCACTTCGTCATCCAAGAGCCGACCGTGGACGACGGCGCCCTCTGGGCGCTTTTGTGGTCCTTGATGAAGAGCCTCTTCTCGCTCCTTCTCAAGGGCGGTTCTTTTCTTCTGGTGTTCGCGTGCGCCTATCCGCTCGTTTCTCCGTTCTATCAGGTGATCTCCAGCGCCGCTGAAGAGCTTTTCCGGGGCAGACCGGCGTCGCTTGAGGAGCTTCCCGACCTTGAAGATCTCCTCGCCGAGGCCAAAACGGCGCTCGTGCCGGCGCTCCTTGCGTTCGGCATCGGCGTGTTCTCTCTCATCATCACATTTATCCCCCTTCTCGGCCCGCTTCTCGCCTTCGTTCTCTCCGGGACGCTCTTGTTCCTTCTTTTATTCCGGTTCTCCCCTTCGCGCTACGGATGGGATATCCGTCAGACGCTTTCCTGGGCGCTCGACCATCCCCGAGAGCTGGCGCGCCTCGCTCTGCTTCCCGCGCTCTCGTTGCTCGTGCCGGTCATCACCCCGTTCCTCGTCGGCGTCGTCTCTTCCTTCTTCGTCATCCATTTCTCTCTTTCGTTTTCCCTCTCGGAAGCGCGAAGAAAGAAGGCCGGCGCCGCGATCACATGATCGTTCGCAGGACGGGGAATATCGTCTCCGCCGTCCGCCAGAGCCGCTCTTCCAGTTCCTCCCGGGAGATACCGAGCAGCGCCGCCCCTTCTTCGTAGATCGCCACCAGATCGGCGGGAAGCGTGCGTTCCCGGCCGCGCAACGGCTGGAACGGGGCGTCGGTCTCCAGCAAAAGCCGCTCGTGCGGAAGGGTACGGAACGCCGCTATCGCACCGCGATATCTCTTGAGAAGCGGGGTCCCGAAACTGAAATAGGCGTTCACCCCCCGCGTGAGGAAGGCGCGCCCTTCCTCGGCGGTCCCCGGGTAACAATGGAAGATTACCGCAGGAAGCCTCTTAAGTCGATCCGTCTCGGCGAACAGTTCCGCCATCCCGCGGCGCACATGAACGACGAGCGGGAGACAACACCGTTCGGCAACGGCACATTGAGCAAGGAAGACCTCCCGTTGCCGCGTCGCCTTCACCGCGTCCCTGCCGTGATAGAAATCGAACCCGCACTCGCCCACCGCCGCGATCGTCCCGTCAGCCGCGAAAGCTCCCAAGACCTCGAGGGAGCGTCCCTCTCCGTCAATCCATAACGGATGGATCCCATAGGAGAGGAGCACCCCCGGTTCCCGCGCATTCACCGATGGGTCGTCGGCCGCATGGACCGAGGAGAGGGCCGCGCCCGGGAGACGCCTCTCCTCGGGCGAAAGTTCTCCGAGGTGAAGGTGGGCATCGAACAGCATGTTCCTCTCCGGCAAGAGGTCTCATTGTCCTCCTCCGTCGTCATCCCGTCAAGTTATCGTTGCGTCGCCCGCCCGCTCTGCTACAATGGGTCCGTTCATTGAGAGGATGCCATGCGTCTCGTCGAACGACTCGGTACAACCATCGCGGCGATCGCCACCGCTCCCGGTTCGGTCATCGGCATCGTACGGGTGAGCGGACCTGCGGTCCGTCGTCTCCTTGAAAAGTTGAGCGGTGCTCCCCTGCCGCCGCCGCGCCGCGCCGTTCTGCGATGGATCGACCTTGGAGAAGGAAGCGCTCCCGAACAGGCGCTTGTCCTCTTCTTCGCCGCGCCGGCAAGCTACACCGGAGAGGATCTCGCGGAAATCCACCTGCATGGAGCCGGACCCTCGCTGTCAACCCTTCTTGAGCGTCTCTGCTCTTTCGGCGCTCAGGCCGCGCTCCCCGGCGAATTCTCGTTCCGCGCCGTCGTGAACGGCAAGATGTCTCTCGCACAGGCCGCCGCGCTTCCTGTCCTGATCGGCGCACAGAACCGTTTTCAGGCCGAGCTCGCCCGGCGCGCCTTTCTCTTCGATCACTTCGACCGCGACATGGCTCCTCTTCTTGTCCGCTGGGACGAGGCCGAAACGCTCGCCGTCGCCCTCGTCGACTTTCCTGACCAGATCCCCGAGCATTTCCCCCTCGAAAAGGCGCGCGCTCTTCTTGCCGACACAGAGGCTCTTGTCACGAGGCTTCTTGAGAACTCGCGCCGTTTCGAGCGGCTCTCCGGAGCGCGGCTTCTCCTCGTCGGCCGTTCCAATGTGGGAAAATCGTCTCTCTTCAACCGGCTCCTCGGACGCGACCGCGCCATCGTCTCTCCCGAACCGGGCACCACCCGCGATTACCTCACCGCGCTTCTGCCGTTACCCGGCCTCGGCATCGAGGTCGAGATCTGCGACACCGCCGGACTCCGCGCAACGACATCGGACGCCGAGGCGGAAGGCGTTTCCCGAACGCTGTCCCTGACCGAGGTTTCCACTCAAATACTCTTTCTTTTCGACGGCTCGACCTCGCCGACCGACGAAGACCGCGATGCCCTCGCTCTCGTGGCGCGTCGAGATCCTCTGGTCGTCGCCAACAAAAGCGATCTCGGTCGCCACCAGCAGGCCATCGAACTGGCGCCGGCACTCTTCGTCTCGGCCCGCACCGGCGAAGGGATCGACGCTCTCCTGACGGCGATCGCCGCCCGTTTCTCCGCAGAGGCCCCCGACCCCGCGACGCCGCTTCTCTTCCATCAGACGCTCATCCGGACCGCCGATGCGTTCCTCGGCGAAAGCCCCTCGTGTCGCGCCGCGCTCGCCTCGGGCGACGCCGCGCTCATCGCCGCCGCTGTCTCACGATGCCGCCGTTTGCTCCGCGAGCTTGCCGGGAAGGCCGACGACCTTTCGGTGTACGATCGTATTTTCTCCTCCTTCTGCCTAGGGAAATGACCGGGCGTCCCGCTTCATTTTACTTTTAGGCTCTTTTCTCTATCATCCCTAGGGACAGGCCTTGGCCGGTCTTTTTTCGCGCAACTGAGACGATTTTTGTGCGTTTGTTCGTATGGCATTGAAAACATTCGATGTTATCGTCATCGGCGGCGGACATGCCGGCGTTGAGGCGGCGGCGGCGGCGGCGCGACTCGGCGTCGAGACGCTCCTCCTCACTCTCCGGATAGATTCCCTCGGCGAGATGTCCTGCAACCCCGCCATCGGCGGACAGGCGAAAGGACAGATCGCCCGCGAGGTGGACATCCTCGGCGGACTCATGGGCAGGGCGGCCGACTTCTCGGCGATCCAGTACCGCATCCTTAACCGGAGCAAAGGAGAGGCGGTCCGCGCGACGCGTTCTCAGAACGACCGCCGGCTGTACCATGCGTTCCTCAAACAGGCCTTGTTCGCTCTGCCGCGCCTCTCCGTGCGGCAGGAAGAGGCGATCGGTGTCGTCACCGACGCCGCCGGCGCATGCGGCGTCGTCCTGCGCTCCGGAGAGACCGTCCCCGCCCGCTGCGTCGTCGTGACGGCGGGAACATTCCTTCGCGGCCGGGTCGTCATCGGAGAGCATTCTCATTCCGCCGGGCGTCTCGGAGAACCGGCCGCCACCGATCTTTCATCCGCGATCAGCGCGCTCGGACATCGGCCGCTTCGACTCAAGACCGGCACGCCGGTGCGGCTTCGCGGCGACAGCATCAATTTCTCTCTTCTCGAAGAACAGCCGGGTGACGACGACTATGTCCCCTTTTCGACCACCACCGCGGGCCGGCTTTCCCGACAGCTTTCGTGCCACATCACCTACACCACCGAAGAGACTCACGCCATCATCCGTGACAATCTCCACCGTTCCCCGCTGTACGGCGTCCACAAGAGCATCGAGGGGATCGGCCCCCGCTACTGTCCTTCGATAGAAGACAAAGTGGTGAAGTTCGCCCACCGCGAGCGTCACCAGATCTTCCTCGAGCCGGAAGGGTGGGACCGTCTCGAGTACTATCCGAACGGCATCTCGACGAGCCTCCCGCTCGAGGTCCAAGAATCCTTTCTGCGGACCATCCCCGGGCTTGAACAGGCCGTCATAACGCGTCCCGCCTACGCCATCGAATACGATGCGTTCGACCCGCGCGACCTGCGTCACACTCTCGAAAGCAAATCGGTCCCCGGGCTCTTTCTCGCCGGACAGATCAACGGGACCTCGGGGTACGAAGAGGCGGCCGTCCAAGGCCTCGTCGCGGGAGTGAACGCGGCGCAACGAGCGCGCGACGACCGAACGGAGCCCTTCACGCTGGATCGCACGGAGGCGTACGGCGGCGTGCTCATAGACGACATCGTGACCCGCGGCGTGGACGAACCGTACCGCATGTTCTCGAGTCGGGCCGAACGGCGGCTCTTTCTCCGCGACGACAACACGGCGGAACGGCTCCTCGAAAAGGCATGGCGTGCCCGTCTCATCCCGACATCGCGCTACGAGCGGGAACGCCGACTTCTCGATCGGGTTCGTCATCTCTGCGAACAGCTCGAAGATGCGCAGGTCTTTCCGTCAGCGGAAATCAATGCCCGGCTCGCCGCGATAGGAGAGGCGCCGATCGTCAAGCCGACCGCGCCGGCCGCTTTTTTACGGCGGCCGCAGATGACCCGTGCGATGCTCGGCGGCATCATACCGTTGCCGGAAGAGGAGCCCGCTCTGTGGGAACAGGCATACATCCGTCTCAAGTATGCCCCTTATCTCGAAAAAGAGCGGGAACAGGCTCCGGACGAGAGAATGCTGGCTGCGGTAAGGATCCCTTCCCACTTCTCCTTTACCGGGCTTCCCGGCATCTCCCGCGAGGTGGAAGAGAAGCTCTCGCGCCATCGTCCCGCCACCCTCCGCGACGCCGCACGGATCCCCGGCGTCACGCCGGCGGCGGTCGCCATTCTCTTCATGCTCCTGAAGAACAGAGGAGGAGGGGCCCATGCGGCACGGTGATGTTTCACGTGAAACCTTCCTTGCGACGCTCCGCGAGGACCTTGCCGTCCTCGGCCTCGCGCTCAATGACGATATCCTGTCGCGGCAGGCCGACCTTTACGAGCTGCTCCTCTCATGGAACCGGACGCACAATCTTACCCGGATCACGCACGCGGCGGCGGCGGCGACCCGCCACTTCGCGGAGTCGTTGATGCTGCTCGCCGTTCCCGATCTGCTCGTCGAAGGTCTTCGCTGCGCCGATGTGGGGTCCGGCGCCGGGTTCCCGGGCCTCCCGCTCGCGATCGCGCGTCCCGACCTTGCGTGGACGCTCATCGAAAGAACGGGGAAGAAGGCGGCGTTCCTTTCGTATGCCGCCGCGACGCTCGGTCTCTCTCATGTCGTCGTCGTTTCCGCGGACGCGACGGCGGTCTCCGGACCTTTCGACATCGTCGTTTCCCGCGCGGTAGCCCCGAGCCCCCCGTGGCGGCGGACGCTTGCCTCGCTTTGCGAAAAGAACGGCAAGATCGTCCTCTATCTTTCCCCGGACGGCCTTCCGTCCGACGACACGGCAACGACCCACCAAGCGTTCCTTCGGGGGCGTCAGGTGAGTGTCGCCGTGTCTTCGCCGCGAACGCCGCTCTCAGGTTGACAGTTTTTCCCTTTTTTGATACCGTCTTTTTCAAGATGTGCGGAGGAAAAACCATGAGAATCTTTCTTGCGCTCTTTTGTGGTCTTTTGCTGCTCGGCGCGACGGCGCAGGTCCTTGCCGACGACGAGCTCTCGCCGACATACCGCCGCATGGAGGCACTTGCCATCGGGGAAATGACGCTCGCATACCGCCTCGTCGCGCTGACCGCAAGCCTTGCGATCTCCGCCGCCGCCGAGAACGACGCGCTGTTCTCCTTGCTCGAGAATGTCGAAGGGACCCTCGCCAACGGGAAGGCCTTTCTTTCGACACAGGGAGCGAAAGGCCCGTTCACCAAGGAGATCACCGCGCTCATCGATGAGACCTTGTCCTGCTCCCAGAAAGTGAGGGGATACACCGCGAACAAGAGTTACGAGAATCTCCAGAAGATCCGCGCCTGCATAGACGCCCTCGATGGCAGGATCGCCGATCTTTCGGACCGGTTCAACAAGGCGGCTCCCATCGCTCCGGCGACGCCGGCGCCGTCTCAGACAAAATAATCTTTCGGCACCGGAGGATCGCCATGGCACAGGTTCTCATTCTCATGGGAAGCGACAACGACTGGAACATCATGAAAAAAGCGGCCGAGACCCTTTCCTCCTTCGGCGTCTCCTACGAAGCGCATGTCTCCTCGGCGCACCGTTCCCCCGCGCGGACCGTATCGCTCGTCACGAACTTCACCGGCGACTGCATCATCGTCGGCGCCGGGGCGGCGGCGCACCTCGGCGGCGTCGTCGCGGCCCATACCACCAAGCCGGTGATCGCGGTGCCGATCAACGCGACCGGCCTCGGCGGCCTCGACGCGCTCCTTTCGACCGTTCAGATGCCCGCCGGGATTCCGGTGGCCGGCATGGCGATCGATGGGGCCAAGAACGCGGCGCTTTTTGCCGTTTCCGTGCTCGCCGTGCGGGATCCCGGTCTCCGGGACCGGCTTGCGCGGCTCCGTCAGGAGATGGCGGCCGAGGTGGAGAAGAAGGACGAAACCCTTCAACAGCACCTGTCGGAGAAATGACATGGAGATCTTCTCTCTCGAGGAAGCGGCCTGGCATCTTCGTAACGGCGCCGTCATCGCGTATCCGACCGAGACGGTATACGGCCTCGGCTCCATCATCCATGAACCGGACTCGGTGACGCGCGTCAAACGCATAAAGGGGCTTGCCGTCAACAAGCCTCTTTCCGTTCTGATAGCCAAGAACCGGCCTCATATGCTCAATGAACTGGTCCTTTCCTTCTGTCCCATCGCCCAACGGCTCGCCAAATTCTATTGGCCTGGCCCTTTGACCATCATTCACGAGGCCCGCCCCGAGGTGCCGACCTCCATCACGGGAGGGACCGGCGCCGTCGGGATCCGGTGCTCGTCCCACGCGGGGATCAACGCTCTTTTGGAGATGGTCGGGCATCCCATCATAACCACGAGCGCCAATCCGACCGGAAAGCCGCCGGCTACCACCTACCAAGAGGTGTTCTCCTATTTCGAAGGAAAGATAGACGGCGTTCTCCTGTTCGACGAAGATGACGAAGACCCCTCGCACAAGGCGAGCAATATCCCATCCACCATCGTCCGCGTCGATCGGCGTAATGTCGAGATCGTCCGGGAGGGCGCCATCTCCCGGGAGGATCTCCTCCGGAAGATCTATGAATGAAGAGCTCTTTTCCCTCGATCCCATCTTCAGCCAGGATCTTCGTCTCCTTCAGCGACGACACGGATACCGTTTCTCGGTGGACGCGTTGCTCCTCGCATGGTTCGTTTCAAAAAAAGAGAAGAAATCCAAGAAGTTAGCGCTTGAGCTCGGCGCCGGTAACGGCGTTGTTTCCCTCCTGCTTGCCTTCCGAAGAACAGCGGAACGAATAGACTGCGTCGAACGACATGCGGGACTCTTCGATCTGCTGGAGCGGAACATCGCCGCGAACGGCTTCTCCGAACGCCTCGTTCCGATACACGGCGACCTGCGACATCTCGATCTTCCCCGCGAACACTACGACCTTGTCTTCTTCAATCCGCCGTATCACCCGCGATCCACCGGGCGACCGAGCTCTCTCGGAGAACGGGCGGCGGCGCGGCATGAGCTCTTCGGCGACCTTTATGATTTCCTCTCCCGCGGAGCCGCATCCCTGAAGAAACGCGGAGCCCTTTATTTCGTTCATCCCGCTTCCCGCATCGCTTACGCCTGTGCTGCGGCCTCCGCCGCGGAACTTGCGATCTCGCATCTTCTCTTCGTTCGAGAGCGGCCGGCGCTCGCCCCCTCGCTCTGCCTTTACCGTTGCACGAGGGGAACAGTGAAAGCGACCGAGACCGCTCTCGAAACGGTGACCATGCGGGATGAGGCGGGGATGCCGACCGAGACCGCCGCGGAGATACTCTATGTCTCTTCCCCCGAAAAAAGAGAACAAGGAATTTGAAAAAGCATCTCTCTTGACTACAATGCGTTCCAACAAAGCGATATCCCGAGGACAGGCACTGCATGTGGAAGCGGATAAAGGAGCGATTGTCGGCCGTTGAGAACGCCAACATCATGAAGGCGTTCATTCACCCCCTCCGCGTGGTCAAGGAAAGCGAGGAGGAGCTGATCATCGGATGCCCGAGCCAGCAGATCATCGCGCTTCTCGAAAAACAGCACCTCGCCCGCAAGATCACCGAGATCGCGCGAGAAGAGATCTCGCCGAGCGTCACCGTCCGTTTCGTCGTCAAAAAGCTCTCGGAGATAGACGACATGCAGCCGTCCCTGCCGCTTTCCGAACAGCCGTCGGGAGAATCGTCAAAGAAGGCAAAGCCGGCAAAAAGCTCAGAGATATCAAGCGAATACACCTTTACTTCCTTCGTGACCGGCCCAAGCAACAAAGATGTCTACGAGTCGGCGCTGTACATCGCCAAGAACCCGGGAAGCGACCGTAACCCGCTCGTCATCTACGGCGGCACCGGGCTTGGAAAGACACACCTTCTTCATGCCATAGGGAACTTCGTCGGAGCAAAACACAAGACTTTTCGCTACATTTCGACCCAAAAGCTCATCAACGAGTTCTACAAGGCAATGACCGACAAGAGTCTCCAACGATTTCACGATATCCTCATCTCTTTCGATTATCTTCTGGTCGACGACATCCAATTCATGAAGACGCCGGGGATACAGGAAGAGTTCTTCCGCCTGTTCAACGAATACCATCATGCCAAAAAACAGATCGTCATCACCTCGGATCGCTATCCCGGGGAGATCCGTGAGATAGATGACCGGCTCAAGTCACGCTTCGACGGCGGCGTCACCCTTGAGATACGACCGCCCGACCTCGACACCCGCATAGCGATCGTCCGAAAAAAGGCCGATCTCTACGGAGTGCTTCTCGACGACGAGACCGTCTTCTTCGTGGCAAAGAATTTCAAGAACAATGTCAGGCAGATAGAAGGGGCGCTCAAGACGCTCCATATCGCCACCGAGATCGTCGGTCGCAAGGAAATAACAAAGGATTTCGCCGCGGAACGGCTCAAGGATATGATCCGGGTGAAAGGCAGCATGACCATAGAGGAAGTGGCCAAGATAACTTCGGTCGTCATGGGTACGAAGGTGTCCGCGCTCACCTCGAGGGATCGATCGAAACAGGTATCTCTGGCGCGGCAGGTCGCCATGTTCCTTACTAAAAAGCATACCAACGCCACATTGGCCGATATCGGTGCTTTTTTCGGTGGGCGCGATCATTCTACGGTGGTTCACGCGTGCAAAACCATACCC
>CAYNMQ010000008.1:0-19657 GCA_964398245.1 uncultured Spirochaetales bacterium
GATGCAAGTAAAAAAGATACTCAACGAGCAGGGGCTTCAGAAGACCGGCATCACCGAGAGCGATACGGCGGTCGAGATCGGCAGGATGCTCAACATCAAGCGGGTGGTCATCGGCAATGTCGGCAAGCTGGGGCAGAGTCTCGTCGTGACGATGAAGCTGGTGAGCGTCGAGAAGGCGAACATCCTCATCGCCGAGAAGGAGGTCGCGAAGAACGAGGACGACCTCGTGCGGGTGTGCGAGGTGCTGGTCAAGAAGCTGGTCAAAGCGCTCGGCGTAACGACGGCTCCTGCTCCCTCCGCGGCGCCGGCGACCCCGGCGGCTCCTGCGGCGCCCGCCGCACAATCGGCGCAAGAGCCGGTCAAGGCTCAGCCGACGGCGTCTTCCGCTCCGGCTGAGACGGCGGAGAGGAAAGATGCCGGGCCGAAAACGGCGGCTCCTTCAAAGCCGATGAGCCCGCTCGCCATCGGCGGCTGGGCGTCACTCGGCGCCGGCGCGGCGCTCGTCGTGCTTGGCGGTGTCGGGCACTGGCAGATGACCGAAGCGAAGAACGATTATGAAAAAACCGGTAGCGCGGCGGCGAAGGACGACTACAACCTTTGGAAAGGGGTCGCCATCGCCGGCTACGCGGTAGGCGGCGCCGGCATCGCGGCCGGCGTGACCCTTTTGGTGCTCGACCATGTGTGGGGAGAGGAAAAGAAAACCGCGCAGGTTTCCGCGGCGCCGATCCCGGGAGGCTTCGTGGTGAGCGTTGCAGGGAGGTGGTGATATGGTGCGCATGATCCTTTTCTGGGTGGTGAGCGTTCTCTTCATCGCGGCGTGCGATGACTTCGAACTGCCGAAGATGGGCGGCTTGGGCGAACCGTGTTTCCAGAACGGTTTATGCGAGGGCGGCCTTGTGTGTGTGGATGGGACCTGTGTCGCTCCGACGGGAGATGGCGATGTGCTTCCTGAAGGCGAGCAATCTCTTTTCGACGAGGATGCTCTGATTGGTGATGGCGAGGAGGAAGAAGCGGAAGACGCCTCGGTGAGCGACGTGGAAGAGCCGGAAGGGGATGTTGGTGGCGACGATGGCGATATCCTGCCTCCCGATACCGATATCCTTGATGAGGACAGTGTCGATACCGACATCTTTGACAACGATATCCCCGACACCGATGTCGTGAATCCCGTGTGCGGTAATGGCACTGTCGAGGGAAACGAGGCGTGCGACGACGGCAACAAGGTGTCGGGCGATGGTTGTTCAGCCGATTGCCTGATAGACGAGACGCAGTGCTTGCAGATCAATCCTTCGACGCCGCCCCAGACGCAGGAGAGCGACGATCCGCCTAATGTGCCGAATGTCTATTACGCGAGCTATTTTCCTCCGACCGGCGAGCTGATGATTGACGATTTCTTCGTTTTCTACTTCCTCGGTCAGCCGACGAAAGGCACCACTTATTACTATGATGACGGAGGCTCTCCGGGAGGCGGCATTCAGGTGAGCGAGGACCTAGCCTCCGGCAATAATGTGCCTGCTCGCGTGTATGTCGCCTACAGCGGCTTTTTCGTGCTGGAGGACTACCTCTTGAAGGACGGTCTGGTCTCGACCGTATCGAAAGGACATATGAACGATGTCTTCCTCGCCGAGGTCAACCTAGAGAACGGTAAGATCGTCCCGGGCGGCCTCTGTCTCAAGGTGCCCGGTTACTCATGGGACACGATGGCCATCGGCACGGTCGGCGACCTAACGGCGCAACGAGCGGTCAATACTCCAACGCCGGAAAACATCATCGCCTTCTCGTGGACCTGCCTCGGTTCCGGCGTGACCAACTACCTCTTCAAGCGGAGTCGTGCTCCGATAACGAGCACCGCTGAATTCGATGCGGCGGTCATGCTTTACGACGACGCTACTTCATGTTCGCTGGGGGAGGTCCGTACCATCAATGTCCCGATGAACTGGTATGACGGCGTCTGGCATGTCGCGATGCGTCCCTATCGTCAAGACGGGACGGCGGGGCCGATCTCCAACGATGTCGCGGTCAATACCGGCGCCGCGGTCGCCATCCAGCCGAACGACAAGATAGAATTCGGTCTTGTCGGCTACAATTCGACCAAGGACATCACCGTGACGGTGACCAACACCTCGCCGCTCGTCGATCTCGAGATCAACCAGATATACCTCCCGATGGATTGTGGCGGGAAGGTGAGCATCGTTTCGGGCGGCGCCACGCCGGGCGATTATGTGAAGCTCGTCCCGGGCGAGACGCGCGAGGTGGTCTTGCGCTACGCGCCGACCGAGACCTCCTCCTGCGGCGCGGGCGACCGCCTGCTCATCCAGTGGATAACCCATGGCAATCCCTACTACGCATCGAGCGAGATCCCCATTAGCGGCAACTCGGCCAACACGCCGCCGGCCGTCATAGTGGAGTTCACGAAGAACCCGGTGAAAGCGAGCGCGGGAACGACAAGGATTTTCGTGTATGTTATTGACGAGAATTCCATCTACTGCGGTGACTTGGATCAAGAGGAAGCGGTGTGGAATAAAACTGATCTTGGAGGTGCGCCACGCGAGAATCTACCCAATCTGTCTTGCAGTCCTTCCGATAAGAAGTCGTGGTACTGGACCGACATCTCTGTTGCAAGCTTGCCCAATGGTATTTATGCGTTGCCCATAACGATAACCGATAAGGGAGGCAACATCGTAACGACGAACGCCACCTTCGCGGTCTATTCGGGCAACATCCTCGAAGTCGGCGACGGGAAGACCTACGCCGATATCAAGTCGGCAGTCGACGCGGCGGCAAACGGCGATGTGGTGGTCGTTCATCCCGGCACTTACACAGCCTCGCATAACACGGGCATCAGTCCGGGCAGCAAGAACATAATGATCTATGGCATAGGAGGCCCCCAGAAAACGGTTCTCGACGGAAGCGGGTCGGGCGTACGCACCTTCGTCATTGACAGCGCCAACACCGGATTCGTCGTTGGCGGATTGGAGATATACAACAACCCCTCTGGGGCGGTGTGGTCGGGAGAGACATCGCCGACTAATCGCACGGTCATTTTCACCGACTGCCGGTTTACCGACAACGCGCACTTCATGCTAGGGGGAGCCATTTTGGCAAGCGGCTCCATAAACCTCACGGTTGCTCACTCCCGATTCTTCGGCAATTCGACCGGTTCCTCGGGAATGGGGGGCGCCGTTTACCTCTCCAATGGGGCTATAGCGACCTTTGTTGATGTCCTCTTCGAGCAGAACAGTGCCGAGACCGGTGGCGCGGTGACCTCCGACAATGGCGGCACGCTCACCTTCGACCGGAGCGTCTTTACGGGCAACACTTCGACCATCAGCGGTGGTGCTCTCGAACTTCTCACCACTAGTGCAGTGACTGAGATCCGCAAATCTGTCTTCTTCGGCAATCGTACCGACGGATCGGGCGGGGCCATTATTGTTCATACGACCAATTCCAGTCTTCAGCCGGTCTTGAAGATTTACAACAGCACCATCGCTGACAATAGTGCGGCGAACAGTACCGGAGGCATCCATTTTCAGAACGGTACGCTCGAAATGAAGGATACGATTCTCTTCTTCAACACCGCTGCCCCGGGGAACACTACGCAACTCTACATGGCGGACGACGGGGCGGGAAATCCCGAGACGACGGCGACCATTTCCTACTGTGACATAGGCGGTGGCCCCACCCCCATTTTTGACCCGGCGAAAAGAATCAACAACCCCACCGGTTTTCTCGTCGGTACCAACGGCAATCTTAGCAGTGACCCGCTTTTCCTCGCCGGGGACGGCGGTTCTACGCTGAACTACCGCCTAATGACAGGATCTCCCTGTATCAATGCCGGCTCGGCCAGCGCCACTGTGCCAACCCACGACTTCCTCGGATACCCTCGTTTCGGTAATAACGAGATAGGCGCTTTCGAGTACCCTTACCCGTAACCGGATGAGTCTTCTCCGAGCGCCGCTTCCGGCGAATCTCACCTGTTCGATTTCCTACCACGAGGAACGGTTCTTCTCCGAGGCGCTTATTGCCCTGACCGAGCGCTACGGTCCCCTTGATGCCACGAGCGAGGTCTACGATTTCTCGGCGATATCCGCTCACTACGATGCCGAGATGGGCTCTCCGGTCATGAAGCGCATCGTCTCGTTCGAACGCCTTCTCCCACGGGAAGAGTTCGCGCCAGTGAAGGTGTTTGCCGTCGAATTGGAAAAAAGGTTTTCTCGTGAGGGTAAGCGGCAGGTCAACCTCGACCCGGGACTTCTCACGATGGAGAATTTCGTGTTGGCGACGGGGAAGAACTACAGCCACCGTCTTTACCTTGGAGAAGGCGTGTTCGCCGAGGTGACGCTTCTTTTTACCAAGGATGGGACGATTCAGGCGCTCCCGTGGACCTACCGCGACTATCTCCGTGACCCCGCCGCCTCTTTTTTGCTTTCTCTCCGTCCACGGTATAAAGAAAAGATCGAGCCGCTCAAGAGGAAGTAATGCGTCTTTTCATCGCGCTCGATCTGAAGCCTGCCGACAAACATGCCATGTACGAAGCGGCGCACCGTGCCCTTCAGCGGCTTCCTCTGCGCTACAAGGCGGTGGAGGAGGAGAATCTCCACTTCACCCTGCGCTTCATCGGCGAGGCTTCTCCGGCCGAGGCGGAGCGTATCGGCAGTGCGCTCCGCGGCGTCGAGGCGTGGCGCGAGGAGATCGTCATTTCCCGTCAAAGCGCCTGTTTCCTTCGGCCTAGTGCAAGCATTCCGCTCTTTCTCCCGCTCGAAAAAGGGGAAGAATACCTGCGGGCGCTCCATGAGCGTGTGACGGCAAAATGTCACTTTGCGCCGGAGCGATTCACCGCGCACCTTACCATCGCGCGGATAAAGGCGGAGCCGGGACGGCTCGCTCACTCGCCGCTTCCGGCGCTTGACCGTGATTTCGTCCTCACCCCTGAACGGATAGTTCTGTTCAATTCCGATCTTACCTCCGACGGGCCGCGCTACACGCCGCTTGCCGAGGTGCCGCTGTGATGCTCGTGGTCTTCGCCACACCGCGCGAGAATCCGTTCCCGGTTCATCTTGAGAAGGGAGAGGCGGTGCTTCACGAGGGAATGCTCCTTCTTCTTGCCGGGATCGGTGAGCGCTCCGCGGAGCGCCTCGAGCAGACGCTTGTCCGACATCCCGAGGTCTCACAGGTGATCGAATACGGCGGCGCGGCGGCCGTTCATGGATCCGAGATCGGCGTTTGCTACACGGTGACGCGCCTGTTCGACCGGGACGGCGGCGTGCGGGGCACCTTGCCGGTGGTCGCCGGTCTGGTCCCTGCCGCAACGGTCTGTGACAATGCGCTCTACCGCGGCGAGACATTTTCGTGGGCCGGAGCGGCGGGACTGCCGCTTCTGTACACCATGGAAACGGCGTTCCTCGCTCCCGTGTGTCGGCGGCATCGGATCCCGTTCTATAGTCTCCGCCGCGCCACCGATGACGGCCGTGGCGATGTGCGGGGCCGCTACGAGCGGGTGCTTGCCGATTCTCGCGCCGAAACGCTGGAAACGCTTCTTGTGCTCAGGGAAGGATTCGTCCGATGAAAGGTTCTCTCGTTCTATTGTGGCTCGGCATCGTTCTTGTCTTTGGTTGTGCCGAAAAGCCGCGCGGCGATCTTGCGCGGGCGCGGGCGCATTTCAACGAAGGCCGGTACCGCGAGGCGATCGTTTTTTGGGAGAGAGACCTCGAACGCCACCCCGAAAACTATGAGTCACAGGCCTTCATCGCCTATGCGTACGAGAAACTGGGAGAGACCGACAAGGCGATCGAGGCGTATCGCAAAACGCTCGCGCTCAACCCCACCAACGCCATGGCATTCTCCGGCCTCGGCCGTATCCTCGCGGCGCAGTTGCGTTGGAACGAGGCGTGGGAACATCTTTCGAAGGCGCGCGGCATCGAGGCGAACGACACGCTCATTGAGCTCTATCCCCCGTTCCATGCCGCATATGAGGAGCGGGCGTTCGAGCCTCCTCCGGTCGAGATGATCCCCTGCGACGGGGGAGAACGAACCGTGACCGTCCGCGTCTTGGTGGTCCCCGGTTCTCTCAAGGAGCGCGAACGGATCTCGATCTCTGCCGCGGCCCCGTGGGCCCGTGACCCGCTGGATGTCCTCTTCATTAACGCGATCGCGGCGACGAAAGAGGATCGGATATCCCGCTGTTATGCCCGTTTCTTTGCGCGCGGTCTGCCCGCGGCGCTCGATGCCCGCTATATGCTCGAGATCGCGACCGACGGACGGGTAGTGGTCCCGGAACGCGAAGGAAAAGAACCGGCGGACATCCGTTCCTGCGTAGGAGAGGAGATCCTCTCTCTCCGGTTCATGGCGCCGCCGGTTTCTCGATCCGATACAAAGTGAACTCCTGTCCCCGGTACAGCGGGGTGAGTCGCTCCTTTGCCGCCGCGTAGGCGGTCATGTCGCAGGTGTCGGGGCCCATAGGCCAGTGACGGCAGAAGAGCATGAGCAGGAACATGTTGTCGCTCATGAGATAATCGTTGCGGTAGAGGCATTCTTCCGCTCTGCCGGAGCAGTGAAGCCAGTCGGTCGGGTCGAGCGTGAGCGTCGTCTGCATCTTCTCGGCAAGGTATTCGGCCTTGCGCGGCAGCGTAAGTCCGATACGGGCGGCGGGATTTTCGCGCGCCACCATGGCGAACGCCTCACGGTATTCGTTCTCTTCGGAACGATCGCTCAGGCGCATGAGCGCCGGCACCGCAAAGAAAAGCACCGCTATCGCGTAGAGCATCGCGAACCGGATCCGTTCAGCGAGGTATCTTCCGATGAAAAAGGCGGCACAGAGGTGCACCGGTAACAGGTAGTAGGGGAACTTCTTGGGAAACAGGGTGAAGAAGGGAACATAGATGAGAAGAAAGCCCGCCGCCATCTGAAGGATGAAGTTCCGGCGCCACTCCTCGCGCGGCACCGAGCGGAGGGCAAGAATGAGCGCCACGAGGGTGAAAACGCCGAGCGCGTTCCCCCATCCCTGCCACGGGGCGAGCGTCGTTCCCTGTATGATGCCCCAGTTGGCGATGAGCGGGTCGAGCGAGAAGTTGTTCCAGAGGATGAGCGGCGTCGTTATCTCGTAGAAAAGGTCGTACTCGTGCGGCAGGAACGACTGCGCCGCGAGGGGAAGAAATCCGATGAAGGCCACGGCGCTCCACAAGACGGCAAGCCGTCGTCGCGGCCAGAGCGCCCCGAGAAAGAGCGGCGCGGTCCCCAGAATCGTCTCTTTCATCCAAAGGCCGGCAAGAAAGAGGATCGCCGCGAGCACCGCGTCAATGGTCTTCCCTTCTTCACGAGCCCGGTGAGCGAAGAGGAGCGCCGCGAGAAAACAGGCGATCCATGGCGTCTCGACCATACCGACGATCGAAAGGTGCCATCCCCACGGAAGCACGAACCACAAAACCGCGGCGAAAAGCCCTGCCCGCTTGGAAAGCTCTGATCGCACCGCAAGGAGATAGATGAGCGACGGGATCGTCGAGGAAAAAAGGAGAGTCACGAGGCGCACCGCATAGAGCCGATCGATGCCGAGTTTGATGATGAGCGCCGCAAGATAGTTGTAGAGCGGCGGGAAGAAGAAGAGATCGTCGCTTCCGTAAAGGTCGAGCCACCCGCCTTTAGTAGCGAGATTGTTCGCGGTCCACGCATAGGCCGCCTCGTCGTAGGGTATCTCCATGAACGGTAGCGTGATGAGCCGTGCCACGAAGGCGACCGCAAAGAGGATGAATGCCGTTCGTCGCATGACCACTCGCCTCAGTAGATGAACGGAATGATGCGCCGTCGCTCGGGCGGGTAGTCGGGGAAGGTGCGCCGGTACCACGCGCGATGGGTGTGGGCGCGCGGCACGAGGTTCGCTGCGGTGAAGAGCGCGAAGGCGAGCCCCGGAAGCGACCAGGTGAGGATCGCCCAGCCGGTCCACTCGAGAAGTTCGCCGAAGTAGTTGGGACTCGCGACGAAGCGGTGAAGACCCCGCATGGGGATCTTATAGTCCGTTTCTCCCGGTTTGCGGAGCGTGCGCAGGACATGATCGCTGTGGAGGTTGATGAAAAATCCGGCGAGGAACACGATAAGACCGCCGATGAAACGCGGATCGGCAAGCCACGAGAGATCGTAACTTGCGCGGTGGTAGAGCCACCAGCCGTTGATGAACCCGTTCATCGTATTGAACATGATGGAGAAGAGCGCGATGAGGAGCGGCATGCCGCGGTCGCCGCGCATGAGGAACGGGAACACGAAGGTGCGCTGGAGATAGTGAAGTTGCCAGATGCAGAGAAAGATGGTGCCGACCGCGTATCGGTTGCCGGTCGCCCAGAGGAGCGCGATGACGACCACCGCCGGCAGTTCCATGACGATCCAGCCGAGGCGCGCCGGGATGAGCGGCCCCCAGCCGGTATGCGCATGGCGGCCGTAGGGGGCGGTGATGAAGTAGAGCGCGACGAAGACGAACGCGGCCGAGACGAATTGAGCCGCAAGGAGCAGGTCATAGATGCGGTCGAAGTCCATAGTTCCTCCTTAAGGGAAGCCTTCGCGGGGGAAACACGATTCGACTATACGCGCGGCAGGCGGCTTTGCAACTTCTCTTCCGCTCGCTATCCTCTCGAAAACTTGAGTCTCTCTCGAAGCGCGCTATCATCGCCCCCATTGAGTTCTGTCAATGGAGGATACGATGAGCCGGTGGACGAGCGACAGCGTACGGGAAACCTTTCTGCGATATTTCAAAGAGCAGGGCCACGAGATCGTTCCCAGTTCGCCGCTTCTTCCCGCGGAGGACAAGACGCTCCTCTTCACCAATGCCGGCATGAACCAGTTCAAGGACCTCTTCCTCGGCAAGGAGAAACGCTCCTACACCCGTGCCGCGACGGCGCAGAAGTGCGTCCGGGCCGGCGGCAAGCACAACGACCTCGAGCAGGTCGGCTTCACCGCGCGCCATCACACCTTCTTCGAGATGCTCGGCAACTTCTCGTTCGGCGACTACTTCAAGAAGGAGGCGATCCACTATGCGTGGGAACTGGTGACGAGCCCGCGCTGGTTCGCGATCCCGAAAGAACGGCTCTACATCACCATCTACAAGGACGACGACGAGGCGTTCGAGATATGGAACAAGCAAGAGAAAGTCCCCCCCGAGCGTATCTTCCGACTCGGCGAGAAGGACAACTTCTGGGCGATGGGCGACACCGGCCCGTGCGGTCCCTGCAGTGAGATACACTACGACCTCTGGTCCGACCTCTCTTCGCGCGAGCACTTCCGCGGCAACGAGCCCGATTGGGACAGCGGACGGTTCGTCGAGATCTGGAACCTCGTCTTCATGCAGTATGAACGGGACGAGAAGGGGGCATTGACGCCGCTTCCCAAACCTTCGATAGACACCGGCATGGGACTCGAGCGGACGACGGCGGCGCTCAACGGGCTCACCGCGAACTACGACATAGACATCTTCCGGTCGCTCATAAATTTTTTGAAGGAATTGCGGGGCGGTTCGACCGACCCACGGCTCGAGACGAGTTTCCGGGTCATCGCCGACCATGCGCGCGCCACGGCGTTCCTCATCGCCGACACCATCACTCCGTCGAACGAAGGGCGCGGCTATGTCCTGCGCCGCATCATGCGCCGCGCGATCCGGCACGGTCACAAGATGGGGTTTCGTGACCTCTTCTTCCACCGCGCCTGCGAGAAGGTGATCGAACTCATGGGGCACCACTACCGCGAACTGTATGCTCAACGCGAGATGATCGTCACGATCGCCGCCGAGGAGGAACGCCGCTTCCGGCTGACGCTCGAGAAGCGTCTCGAACTGCTCGCCGATGGTATCGCCGCGGTGCGCGCCGGCGGCGCGAAGGTGCTCCCGGGCGACCTCGTCTTCCGTCTTTACGACACCTACGGATTCCCGCCCGATCTTACCCGGACGATCCTCGATGAGGAGGGGCTCACCTATGACGAGGCGGGCTACGAGGCGGCGATGCGCGAGCAGCAGGAACGAGGCAAGGCCTCGTGGGTCGGCGACAGCGCCGCGGGACGCTCGCGGGCGGCGAAGGAACTGCGCGAGAAGGGTGTTCCCGAGAATCGCTTCGTCGGCTACGAGTATGAGCGGCACGAGGGGAAGATCGTAGCGCTTTTCGACGAGTCTCTCTCGGCGGTGAATACCCTTCCCGCGAATGCGTCAGGCTTTGCGCTCCTCGATCCGACCCCCTTCTATGCCGAATCAGGCGGACAGGTGGGCGACCATGGCGTTCTCAAAAAGGAGGGAAAAACAGTCGCCAAAGTGACCGATTGTGTCAAAGGCGACGAGTACCGCTTGGCGGTGATCGAGACCACGGCGCCCCTCACGGTGGGGGAGAAGGTGACGCAGGAGGTTGACCACGAGCGGCGGAGCGCGATCCGGCGCAACCACTCGGCGACGCACCTGCTTCATCTTGCGCTCAAGAAGCGGCTCGGTGCTCACGCCAACCAGTCGGGCTCTCTCGTCACGCCGGAGCGGCTCCGGTTCGACTTCACCCATTTCAAGGCGCTCACCGCCGATGAGATACGCGACATCGAGACCGAGGTGAACCGGCGCATCCTTGCCAACCAGCCGGTCTCCACCGAGGAGACCTCCATTGACGCGGCGAAGAAAAGCGGCGCGACGGCGCTCTTCGGCGAAAAATACGGCGAAAAGGTGCGGGTCGTCGCGATGGACGAGTCGAAGGAACTGTGTGGTGGTACCCATGCGGCGCGTACCGGCGACATCGGGCTCTTCAAGATAGTCAAGGAAGAGGGGATCGCGGCGGGGGTGCGGCGCATCGAGGCGGTGACCGGTCTCGGGGCGCTCGCCTTTGTGCAGGAGAACGAGTCGCTTTTGACGCAAGCCGCTGCCGCACTGGGAGCCGAGCGGGCAAGTCTCGTCACGGCCATTGAAAAACAGCGCGAGGAACGGAAAGCGCTTCAGAAGAAACTCGAGGAACTCGAGACGAAGATCGCCGCGATCGAGGCGAAAGAAATGAAACCGACGCTCGTCAGCGAGGGCATTCCGATCTATATCCTCGACGCCGGCAAGCGGCGCGCCGAGGTGATACAACTCTCCGACAGCCTCAAAGCGTCGGTCCCCGACGGGCTCTTCATCCTCGTGGGCAGGGAGAGCGATGCGGCGGTCGTCGTCGTGTCGGCCTCCGGCAAGGCGAAGGAACGCTACGACTGCGGCAGACTGCTCAAGGAACTTGTCACCCCGTTCGGCGGCCGCGGCGGCGGCAAGCGCGACATGGCCCAAGGCGGCGCCCCAGAGATAGATTTCGGACGCTTTTTAGAAGCAGTAAAGACGCTGATCGGAACCCGCTAGCCCTTCACCGGTATCCGCATCGCGATGCGGATGAAGTCGTCCTTCTCGTAGATCTCCCGTGTGATCCCGTTCTGTTCGAGCGTCCGGTTGAGGGTGAGGATGTTGACGCGCGGAATGTGCTGTTTCGCCTCGCCGGAAAGCAGTTTCCGGAGCGCCTCCACGGTGACGCCGCCCGAGATGCCGATCTCGAAGCGGATCCCTCCTTCTTCGGAGGGGCGTGTCTTGAAGAGGATGCGCCGCGGATCCTCGTTCTTGAGGAAGTGCATCGCAAGGTTGATGTGGGCGTCCACGAGGTAACTGAAGTCGCGATAGACCCCGTAGGTGACCGGCAGGTTCTCGCCGAGGTCGAGCACCCGTTCGTAGTTGTTCTTGAACTCGATGTCGGCGTTGAGGAAGACGAGTTCCGAGCGGATGAGTTCGTTGATGTCGAGATAGTCGGCTTTTTCGACCTTGTCGAGCGCCGCCTTCTTGGTGATGTTCGAGACGATGGCGTCTATCGTTTCGGTCTCGCGGCGTATCTGCTCCATAGTGCGGCGCAGACGGGGGACGAGCATGTCGTCGGGATAGCGCGACGAGAGCCCGTTGAGCGCCGTCTCGATGAGCTCATGGCTCCGCATGATGGTGCTGAGCGGCACCGTGATGTTCTTCGCGATACCCTCGGTGAGGTGGGTGATGGACATCATCTTCTCCTGCTCGGAGAGGAGATCGTTGAACGCGTGTTCGCGGCCGATGAGCTCGCTGCGCTCGAGATAGACCGCCACGAGCGAGAAGAACATCTCGAGGAGCGTGAGGTTCTTCACGATGAGCCCCGAATCGCGCCGCGTCGCGATGAAGGCGGCGCCGCGCAACTCTTTGTGGAACCGCACCGGGAACCCGAAACAGTCGGCGCCGTGGCCGCAGGCGAGGAATTCGGCGACCGGTTGCGGAATGAGCGGCCGCTCGAGCCGCACGAACCGCTCGGAAGAGATGAGCCCGACGAACTGGCGGGTGAAGGCGGTCTGCCCGAAAAGTTTCTTGAGCGGCGCGCGCTGTTCTTCGGTCGCCACCGAGGTCCCGATGAGCGTAACGACCCCCTTCTCGTCGTGAATGACGACCACGGCGCGGTCGCCGCCGACCGCCTTGAGCGACTCTTCGGTGATGAGCTCGATGACCGCGAGCGGCGAGTCGAGGAACCACACCGTCTTGTTGAGTTCGAGGATGTTCTCGTAGTCGCGCCGGAGTTTCTCGAGATCGGCGTTGACCTTCTTCTGCGCGTCGAACGCCTCTTCGAGCTTCTTGTGCTTGACGATGAGGATCTCCTTCTCGCGGGCGAGCAGAGCGTCTTTCGTCGTCACCTCAGCCTGTAAGCGCTGAATGACCGCCGGCAGGTCGCGCGTTTGCTTCTCGAGTTCCGCCTTTTCAAGATACACCATCCGCGCCGCCGCGATGAGGATGATCGCGACGACGAGCGCGAGGCCGCCCGCCGCAAGAGCGACGATCGTCGGGATCGCCGCCGTCGAGGAGCGGTCGAGATACAGGATGGCGACCACCCCCGCCGCAGCGAAGGCGATGAACGCCGGCCAAAAGATGGCGGTCAGGAAAATTCTGGACTTCATGATGTCGTCCCCCTACGATACATGCGGCTATCGTAGTCAAACGGCGGAGCGATGCAAATAAACGCGATTTTGTTGTATCTTGCAATGACCGGCGCGGCGCTCGCCGTGAATCTGACGCGGTGGGAGTACCGCCACTTCGTATTTCCCCTCGTCCTCTTTCTGTTGCCGTTCGCCGCGGCGCGTCCCGGCGTTCTTCTGCAGCGCCTTTCTCTTTCCGAGGCCGGTTGGCGTGAGTTGAAGTGGCTTATCCTCGGCATCCTCGTTCTCTTTCCTCCCGGATTTTTTCTTTACCATCTCGTCTGGATGAACGAGGCCTTCGTCATCCCCGGCCTCCAGAGCCTTAACGATGCCTTCAATAGGGCGGTGCTCCTCGCGATCACCGCCGCCGCGCCCGAGGAGTTCTTCTTCCGCGGCTGGCTCCAAGAGACGGCGCTCGCCCGGCACACCGGAACGGCGCTCCGCTTCGTCGCGCGCAAGAACCTCATCGCCGCGGCGCTCTTCGGCCTCGCCCACGCGATCGCCTTCCTCAATCCGCTCTCGGCGGCGACCTTCTTTCCTTCGCTCCTCTTCGGCTGGCTCACCGAACGGAGCGGCGGCTCGGTCGTTCCCGCGATAGTCCTCCACGCCGTCGCGAACCTCGTGTTGTTCATCCTGCTCTGCTTTGTCGGCTGATTTCTTTGCAAAAGGTCCTCCTTTCTGCTAGGGTCGTCCCGTTATCAACCGTTCGAGGATATCCCTCATGAACAAGTATGTGGTGCTGATGATGCTCATCGCTGTGGCGGCGGTCGGCTGTCAGAAGGGTGGTGAGGCGGATGCGAAGAAATTCTCCAAAGAGGATCTCAAGAGCCAGATGGACAAGGTCTCCTACGGCATCGGGCTCGACATGGGCAAGAACTTCAAGCGGAGCGAGATGGATGTCAATGTCAAGCTCTTCATGAAAGGGCTCGAGGACGGTCTCGCCGGCAAGGACTACCTCATGAGCGACGAGGAGTTCCGGCAGGTCATGCAGGACTTTCAAATGAGCATCAGGCAAAAGATGCAGGAGGCGAACGCCAAGAAGGCGGCCGAGAATCGCGAGAAAGGAAAGAAGTTCATGGAATAGAACGCCAAACGGCCCGGCGTCAAGGTGACCGGGAGCGGCCTCCAGTACGAGGTCGTCAAGGAGGGGAAAGGACCTCAGCCGAAGCCCGAGGACACCGTCACCGTCCATTATGTCGGCACGCTCACCGACGGGACCGAGTTCGACAGTTCGATACAGCGCGGCGAGCCGGCGAAGTTCCAGCTCAACCGCGTCATCCCCGGCTGGACCGAGGGCCTTCAACTCATGAAGGTCGGCTCGAAGTACCGCTTCGTGATACCCGACAATCTGGCCTACGGCGAGCGTCAGATGGGCGACAAGATCGTCCCCGGCTCGGTCCTGATATTCGAGGTCGAACTGCTCGGCATCGAAAAGTCGGACAGCGCCCCGGCCCCGAAGGCTCAGCCCCAAAAGAAGTAGTTCTTTCCCTGCCTGCCTACATCCGTTCCGGCGCCTTGATGCCGAGGAGCGCCAGCCCCTCTTTCAGCGCCCACGCGACCTTGAGACAGAGCGCGAGCCGGCTCTGCATGACCGTATCGCTCTCTTTGAGCACCGGCGTCGAGTTGTAGAAGGTGTTGAATCGCTGGCCGAGCTCGAAAAGGTGGTCGGCGATGAGGTTCGGCTTGTAGCCCTCCGCCGCCTTGATGACCGCGGCAGGGAACCCGAGCAGGTGGACCGCGAGCCGCCGCTCGATCGGCGTTCCGATGGCGATGGGAGCGGCGGGGTCAGCGGGGCGCCCTTGCTCCTCTGCCTTTCGCGCGATGGAGCGGATGCGGGCGTGGGTGTATTGCAGATAGGGCGCCGTGTTGCCGTCGAATGAAAGCGCCTTGTCCCACTCGAACGAGACGGGCGATATGCGGTTCTGGCTCAGATCGGCGTATTTCACCGCGCCGATCCCCACCATCTCGGCGACCGCCCCCTTCTCCTCCTCGGGAAGGTCGGGGTTCTTCTCTTCGATGACCCGGCGCGCGCGGCGCACCGCCTCGTTGAGCAGTTCGTCGAGTTTTATCACATTCCCCTTGCGGCTGGAGAAGGTGTCGTCGCCGAAACGCATGATGCCGAACCAGACATGCTCGAGCGGCTCCTGCCACCCGAGCATCCGGGCGATGGCGAATATCTGCCGGAAGTGCGGCTGTTGCCGTTCATCGGTCACATAGATGGCGCGATTGAGTTTGTAGGTCTCGCGACGGAACTGGAGGCAGGCGAGATCGCTCGTCGCGTAGAGGAAGGCGCCGTCCTGTTTGCGGACGATGCAGGGGTGCAGTTTCTCCCTCTCGTCGAAGAAGACCACGAGTGCCCCCTCCGACTCCTTCGCGAGCCCCCGTTTGACGAGGAGGTCGAGCATCGCCGGCATCCGGTCGTGGAAGAACGATTCGCCGTGGTAGGTGTCGAACCGGACCCCCATCCGGGCGTAGATCCGCTCGTATTCGGCCATCGAAAGGCGCACGAACTCCTGCCACAGTTTCCGGTTCTCGGGGTCGCCCTCCTGCAGTTTCTTCAGCTCGGCGCGCGCCTCCTCCTCGAGCGACGGATCGCCTTCGGCCGCCTGCGAGAAGAGGACATAGATCCGCTCCAGTTCCTCGATGGCGCTCTTCTCGTAGGCCTCCCGGTCGAGCCAGCGGCGGTAGGCGACGATGAGTTTGCCGAACTGCGTTCCCCAGTCGCCGAGATGGTTGTCGCCGACCACCGCATAGCCGAGCCAGCGATAGATGCGGGCGAGGCTGTCGCCCAGCACGGTCGAACGGAGGTGGCCGATGTGCATCGGCTTGGCGATGTTGGGCGACGAGAAGTCTATCACCACCGTCCCTTCGCGGTCGAGGAACGAGAAGTCGTAGGGCTCGCGGCCTATCTTCGCGACCTCGGCGGCGAGGAATTCGTCGGAAAGCGTCAGATTGATGAACCCGGGACCCGCGATGCCGACCGTGGCGAAGATATCCTCTCCGCCAAGCGCCTCGGCGATCCCGCCGGCGATCTGCTTCGGATTCTGTTTGAGTTCTTTCGCCGCCGCCATCGCGAAATTGGTCTGGTAGTCGCCGAACTGTTCATCGGCGGTCCGCGTCACGAAGAGCCGCTCGATCGGCGCGTCGGGAAAGCGGGTGCGCACCGTGGCGGCGAGCCGCTCCGCGATCAGCTTCTCCACGATCTTCATGTCATCTCCGTTGCTCTCTTCGTCGTTCTATAGCACAAGTCGCGCCGTTTGTGAACAAACTTCTCCGCGGCGACAAAAACCTTGACTCTGCGCCGGTGATGGATAGTATCGCCCCTTGCCGGTGCCCGGGTAGCTCAGTCGGTAGAGCGAGGGACTGAAAATCCCTGCGTGGGCAGTTCGATTCTGTCCCCGGGCACCACTTCTTTTTTGTTTCCCGGCAGGCTTCTACGAAGGAAGGACGCGCGGTATCCGCCCTTCGAGCATCATGAGATCGGCGAACACGAGCGCCGCCGCCGCTTCGATGACCGGCGGGAGGCGCAGAGCGAAGCAGGTGTCGTGACGCCCCTCGACCGATATCTCGGTCTTCCGTCCTGTTTCGAGATTCACCGTGCGCTGGGTCAGCCGGATGCTCGGCGTCGGCCGCACGGCCACGCGGAAGAGCACCGGGTTCCCGTTCGTAATGCCTCCATTGATGCCGCCGGCGTTGTTCGTGGCGGTCCGCCCGCTCTTGTCGAGGAGCGCGTCGTTCATCTCGGAGCCCTTCATCCGCGCCGCGGCGAACCCGGCGCCGAACTCGACCCCCTTGATTCCCGGTATGGCGAAGAGAATATGAGCGAGCAGCGACTCGACCGAATCGAAGAACGGCTCGCCGAGCCCGGCGGGGAGTCCGGTCACGGTGCATTCGACGATGCCGCCGAGCGAGTCGCCTTTCTTCTGCGCTTCGAGCAGTTTCTTGATCGGCTCCTCGACGCCGCCGATCTCGACGACGCGCGCCGTTATCTCGACCTTTTCGAGGAGCAGTTTCGCGACGACGCCCGCCGCAACGAGTCCGAGGGTGAGCCGTCCCGAGAAATGGCCGCCGCCGCGGTAGTCGTTCCATCCGCCCGCCTTGATGTGCGCGGTGAAGTCGGCGTGGCCGGGGCGCGGGGTGTTCTTGAGGGTGAAGTAGTCCTTCGAGCGGATGTCGCGGTTCTGGAACATGAAGCCGAGCGGCGCCCCGGTGGTGCGGCCGTCGAAGAGACCGCTCAGGACCACCGGCTCAGCCGGTACGCCGCGCGGGCTGGTCAACTTCCCGTCGCGGCGCCGGCGGGCGAGGTCTTCGGCGAAGTCCTCTGCGGCGAGGTCGAGGCCGGCGGGACAGCCGTCAATGACAACCCCTACGCCGGGGCCGTGCGACTCGCCGAAGATCGAGACCCTGAAGAGGCGTCCGAAAGTGTTCATGGGGTCGCTACCTTCCGTAAAAGGAACGGCTCATTCTAGCGCGGAGGGGAGGTTTTGCAAATTTAGAATGTCGTTACCGTGCGACTCATATTCTTTTTTTACACTTTCCCGTCCACCGATGTTATAGTGGGTGTAGTCTGCGAGGTGCAGGATGTTTGGATTCTTTGAGTCGCGCCGAGAACGCGATCGCAAATTTGACGAACTCTTCTGGGAAAAACAGCGACTTGTCGAATCCGTAGTGCGGCGTTATGCACGGAAAGAGGACCTGGTGGACGATCTCATGCAGGAGGTGTTCCTCAAGGTGTATCTGAATCTTCCTGCGGTGCTTAAGGCGGACAATCGCGATGGATACCTTCGTCGTCTTGCCGTGAATGTGATCGCCGACTATTTCCGCAAACATCGCGACAGGGCACACGAGGTGACCCTTTCGCCCGAACTCGAAGAGGTGCTTCCCGCGAACGGCGAGCGGCACGAGGAGACCGTTGCCGCCGCGCAACGCTCCGAGGCATTCCTGGGCATGGTGCAAGCGCTTCCCGAGAAACGGCGGCAGGTCATCATGCTTCGCGTCGTTGACGAACTGTCGTTCCGCGAGATCGGCGAGATACTCGACATCTCCGAGGTCTCGGCGCGGAACCTTTTCTCGATAGGGATGAGACCACTCAAGGAACAGGTGGCTCGCCGCCGGGAGGTGCGCTATGCGTAACGAACGGGAACGCTGGGAGCGGATATGCGCCGCGGTGAAAGAGCGCGGCGCACGGATACGGCGCCGTCGCCGGATCGCGGCGGGAGTCGCCGGGTTGATCGTTCTTTTGGCGCTCATCGCGGCGCCGTTCGGGATCGCGCGGCAGGAGGCGCCGGCCGATCGCGTGGCGTTGCTCAGCGAAGCGGAGATCGAGGTGATGCTGCTCGAGCACGATATCGTCATGGACGAGATGGGCCTTTATTAACCACCGCATAGGGAGGAACCTATGAAAAAGCTGATGTTCTTCGCGATCCTGCTGGCCGGTGCCGTCGCGTTCGCCCAGTGTCCCCACCACGGCAAAGGCGGCCCCGGCGGACCGGGCAACGAGTGCGGTCCCGGATGCGACTGCGCTGCCCACAAGGAACACGGGATGATGGCGCACGAGGAGATGCTCGCGGCGATCGGCGTCCCGGAAGCGCAGCGGGCCGAGTTCCGCGCTTCGATGCACGAGAACCACAAGAAGATGATGGACATCCAGTTCAAGATCAAGGAGGAGCGCCTCGCGATGAAGGCCGAGGTCGAGAAAGGCAGCCCCGACAAGGCGAAACTCCAGAAGTCCATTCAGAAGATCGCCGATCTGCGCCGCGAGCAGACTCTCCTCATGGAGAATCACAAACTCGACATGCTCTTCAAACTGACCCCCGACCAGCGCAAGAAGGCGCTCGAGTTCATGCAGAACAGGAAGCGGATGATGATGGAGCGATTCGGCGGCCCCGGCCCCGACGGTGACGCCGACTGAGCCTCCTAAACCCCCGATAGGCGGCCTGCTCGCACGAAGGCTTCGATGCGGCGGGCCGCTTCCTCTATTTCGGCGATCGGTCGCGCGATGTTGAAGCGGACGAAACGGCCGCCGGTGTCGGAGAAATGGATGCCGGGAACGACGGCGACCTTCTCCTTTTCGTAGAGCTCCTCGGCAAAGGCGAGTCCATCGTCGGATCCTTCGGGCAGTTCCGCCCAGATGAAGTAGCCGCCGTCGGTCGGCGGCACCCGGAAGCCGAGTCCGGTCAAGGTGACGCGCAGTTTTTCGAACGACCGACGGGCGAGTTCGCGGATGCCGGCGACATACGCCCTGCCGCCCTCGTGCGCCGCGAGGTACCGTGCGATCGCCTTCTGCAGGAGCGACGGCGACGAGAGGCCGGTGTAGTCGTGCATGCTTTTCAGCGCCGCGAAGTGTGACCGGTCGGCGGCGAGGAAGCCGATGCGCCACCCCGTTATCGAAAGCATTTTGGAGAAGCTGTCGACGAAGAAGAGGCGCGGCGATATCCGTTCGACCGGTAGGTAGGGTGCCTCGTCGAAGAAGACGCCATGATAGACGGCGTCGAAGATGACGAAGAAATCGAGTTCCCGCGCATTCACCCGCGATACGCTTTCACCGACGACAAGCCCTTGCACAACTACGATCTCGAAACGGCGCTGCTCCTGGCGCAGATACCCGCGTTGTTGATTCTCCTTTGGCTGCTTTGGCGGGCGCTCGCGCCGCTTTGCCGCGCCACCGCCGGCGCCGGCGCGGCCGCCGTGCTGGCCGGCGGCGCCGTCTGCATCGGCC